>CAYJDK010000075.1:0-3792 GCA_964368905.1 uncultured Bacteroides sp. | reverse complement strand
ACACGCCTTTATTAAATAGTTTTAAGCTGCGTTTACTATTTGTAAACTTTCACCGCTTGTTGTAACAAATATTTCATCATCCGCAGTATAGTTAACAACAATATCGCCCTTTTCATGCGTGCCAACAGTAACAGCACCTACTTCTTCAAAAGCCGCAAGCGACTCTTCATGTGGGTGCCCGTAACTATTATCTATTGAACAACTAATTGTTACAAGGCTTGGCATTATACTTTGTAATAGCTGTGTATAATTGCCATTAGCCGCACCATGATGTGCCGCTTTGTAAATGTCTGCATTTAAATTATAGTTGTTTTCAACTAAATAAGAAGTCTGCTCAATTTCGGCATCGCCACAAGAAAGGTAGCTAAAATTGTTTACATTAAACATTGTAATTATACTTGAGTTGTTTCTGTTATCTGAATTTTGTATGCCTATATCAATAACGTTTAACTCTCCTGTGCCCAACATATACGTTTGCCCTGCACCTGCAGTTATTGTAGGTATTCCTTGTGTGTCTATATATTCAAGTGTTCTTAAAATATTGTACCCATCAAGAGGTTCTTCGTTTGAAAAAACAGGCAACAACACTGTTTCAACTTCAAAATTTTCCATAACATCTACCATTCCACCAATGTGGTCTGTGTGTTCGTGTGTCATAACAAGCAAGGCTATTTCCTTTACACCTGCCGAAT
Source organism: uncultured Bacteroides sp. (assembly GCA_964368905.1). Classification (GTDB taxonomy): domain Bacteria; phylum Bacillota; class Clostridia; order Oscillospirales; family Ruminococcaceae; genus Ruthenibacterium. The sequence continues at coordinate 3,100 of CAYJDK010000075.1, read as the reverse complement.
TTAAGTAATTAACTACTGTTTCGCCGCTAGAAGCATCTCCCGCATCTATAAGGCAATACTCGCCGCCTTGTTCTATTAGTGTTGCATCACCTTGGCCAACATCTATAAAATGTATGCTTGCAATTGAGTTTTCAATATTTTCTGCTTCAATGGCAACATGGCTTTGCCCTGCTGCAAGCGCATACAAATCATCCCATGTTGGCAGTGGTCCACCAACATATTCGCTTATAGTTACCGCAAACGCACAAAGTATTACTACGCTTACAAACATAAAATTTAAAAACTTATTATGCTTATATTTTGTTTTATATCTATTTTTTTTCATTTTCACTCACTGTTACTTTTTAAATCTTTTTTTTGCATTACTATTTTTATTTACTCTTTTAAATTTATTGCTACTATGTTTTGCATTAACGGTAGCGCTTTGCCTAATGCCCGGTAAAAATTTTGGCATTAAATCTTGGCGGCCTGCAACTTCTAGCGCCTTTTTAACAATATGCTGATTTTTAGGGTTAAAATACTGTAATAGCGCACGCTGCATTGCTTTTTCATTATCTGTTTTTGCTACAAACACTTTTTCCAGTGTAAATGGGTCTAGCCCTGTGTAATACATGCAAGTTGACACCGTTCCGGGTGTCGGGTAAAAATCTTGCACTTGTTCTGGCCTAATGCTGTTTTTATGCAAGTATTCTGCAAGGTAAATTGCATCTTTAAGTGTAGAACCCGGGTGGCTGCTCATTAAATATGGCACAAGATATTGTTTTTTACCTATTTGCTTTGTTTTTTGATAAAACGCTTTAGAAAATTTATTATATGTTTCTATATTTGGTTTACCCATATGTTTCAATGTTATTGGTGCACAATGTTCAGGTGCAACCTTTAATTGCCCACTCACATAATGTTTTACAAGTTCGTTAAAAAAAGTTTCATCGTTGTCACGCATTACATAATCGTAACGTATGCCACTGCGAATAAAAACTTTTTTTATTTTAGGTAACTCTCTTACTTTTTTCAACAATTGCACATATTCTTTATGGTCTACAATTAAATTTGGGCAAGGAGATGGCGCTAAACATTTTTTGTTTTTTGTGCACATTCCTTTTGTTAATTGCTTTTTGCAGCTTACATCCCTAAAATTAGCCGTAGGTCCGCCTATATCGTGAATATACCCTTTAAAATTTTCGCATTGAGTTATTATTTGTGCTTCTTTTACAACGCTGTCAATGCTACGGCTTGTAACGTGCCTACCTTGGTGCAATTGTATGGCGCAAAAATTACAACCGCCAAAACAACCTCTGTTGTGAATTATAGAAAACTCAACTTCTTCAATTGCACAAACGCCGCCTTTACTTTTATAAGATGGATGTATGCTTCTTGTAAAAGGCAGAGCATAAACTTCGTCAAGTTCGTTTCTTTCAAGCGGTTTACATGGTGGGTTTTGAACAAGATAATTTTGCTTTTGCTTTTGAACTATATGCAAACCTTTTAAGCTATCTTGATTATCAAGCTGTATACGGCAAGCCTTTGCGTATGCAACTTTATCGCTTTTTACTTTTTCAAAAGATGCACAATTTGCATATGTTTGCGGCAAATTTTCAAAAGATGTTAAGTAGCAAGTACCGGATACATCTGTAATTGTGCCGGCACTTTCTCCTTTTGCAAGGCGCGCCGCTATTGTGCGCGTTTGGTTTTCTGCCATTCCGTACACAAGCAAGTCTGCCCCACTTTGCGATAATACAGATTCGTGCACTTCGTCTTGCCAATAGTCGTAGTGGGCAAATCTTCTTAAAGATGCCTCTAGCCCACCAATAATAACAGGCACTTTAGGGTATGCTTTTTTCGCCATTTTTGTATATACGGTAACACACCTATCGGGGCGTTTACCTGTTTTTTTACCGGGCGTATACTCATCTTGAGAGCGGCGCTTTTTTGCTACGGAATAATGCGCAACCATGCTGTCTACATTTCCCCCGCCTACAAAAAAACCATAACGAGGCATACCATAAACGCACATACTTTCATGCGTGCTAAAGTCAGGCTGTGATATTATACCAACTTTAAAACCCATTGATTCAAGCACCCTTGATATAATTGCCGCACCAAAACTTGGATGATCAATATATGCATCGCCTGTTACAACAGCAAAGTCAACATATTGCCAGCCTCTTTCAAGCATGTCTGCTTTACATAAAGGCAAAAATTCCGTATACATATATAAATATCCCTTTCACGTTGCAATTAAATTAAAACTTTTACTTGCTTTTATTAATTGTCTTACTCTTCGTCATTTTGCATGTTTGGGTTTTGCATAGTCATTTCAATCCACTGCTGGCGCGAAATAAGCACGGCACGTGGTTTTGAGCCCTCATACGGGCCAACAATTCTTGCCGCTTCCATTTCGTCTATCATTCGCGCGGCACGTGCATAGCCAAGCTTGCAACGCCTTTGCAACAAACTTGTAGACGCCATTCCTGCATCAAGCACAACTTCAACGGCTGTTTTAAACATTGGGTCTTGGTCGTCGTCACTATTTTCTTGAGCACTTGATTTAGTGGGAACGGCACATTTTTCCATTTCAGCTATCATATTTTCATCGTAATCAGTGTTTGAATTCTTTTTAAGGTAGTCAATAACCGCACGTATTTCAGACGATACTATAAACGCACCCTGCACACGCATTGGCTTATTTGTTCCCACCGGCATATAGAGCATGTCGCCGTTTCCTAATAAATTTTCTGCTCCGCCTGTGTCTAATATTGTGCGGCTGTCCACCTGGCTCATAACAGAAAGGCCAATTCTGCTTGGGATGTTTGCCTTAATGCGGCCTGTAACAAAGTTAACAGACGGGCGCTGTGTTGCCGCTATTAAATGCATGCCTGCGGCACGTGCTTTTTGGGCAATACGGCAAATATAATCTTCAACATCTTTGTCTGCAACCATCATCAAATCCGCAAATTCGTCTATAACTATAACAATATACGGCATTGGCTCAATTTCTTCTTTTTCTGCTAGCTCGTTATATTCTTCTATATTTGTAACATTGTTTTGCGCAAGTAGCAAGTATCGTTTTTCCATTTCGGCAACGGCACTTCCCAGTGCT
>CAYJDK010000074.1:7562-9012 GCA_964368905.1 uncultured Bacteroides sp. | reverse complement strand
AATCTCCATTCTCTGTGGAGGTTTAAAATTATTATTGTTGCAAAAAAGAATGGAGTATAGCGTGAAAACCACGCTAACAATTTATACTAAGGCGTGCCGTCAAAAACGGCACATGCCAAAAATCTCCATTCTCTGTGGAGGTTTAAAATTATTATTGTTGCAAAAAAGAATGGAGATTTTAAACAATGCAAATATTATTTGAAAACTCGTATAATATAACAGACGAAATTATTATGAAAATAGTAAAAAATATTATACAGCGCCATATGCTGTGGGCGTGTATATTACTGTCAACACTGGGAAGTGTAATGTTTGTTTTTTCATTATTACCGCCTGCAGTGCCAACACAAGCTGTTACGTATTTAGCTTGCACTGCCGTTACAATGTATTCTTTTTTTAGGATACCTAAAAAGAATTTAAACGCTATTAAAAACTTAAATACATCCCTACACGGTACAAGCCTACCGTTAAGCACGGTTGCCTTTGGGGAGTATATGCTTGCAACAAGAGGAGAAAACAAAACAAAAGGAGAGTATGCTGCCGTTGAGACGATATACATACTTGACGATGTAATTGTGCTAAGTTTGGGCAAACACGCACATTTTGTAGTGCTTAAAAATAGTTTTACTAAGGGCGACTTTGTTCAGTGGAAAGAATTTATTTCATCTCAGTGCGTTAATGCGAGGTATAAAAGCAAAAAGAACTTTGTGTTACCTGTGTTTTCTTCTTTAAGCAAGGAGCAATTTATTAATGAATGATTTAAAAGTGTGCTACGGAGAAATAAAAGACATAACTGTATGTGCAAAGCTGTTTGATAGTGCGCGTGAATATTTTAAAAATAACGGCATAGACCAATGGCAGGACATACCAACTTACCCAAATGAAGACAGTGTTAAAAATGATATTAGTGATGATGCATGGTTTGTTGTAAAAGAAATGTTGACTGATAAAATAGTTGCTTGTTTTATGACGAAAGTTTGCATAGACCCAACGTATGAAACTCCGCTTGTTACGGGTAGCTGGTTAACAAACGCAACACAGTACGGTGTGGTTCACAGGGTGGCGGTTAATAATGCGTATAAGGGTAAAGGTGTTGGTAATGTTATAATGCAGTTTGCACAGCAACATGTAAAAGGCAAGGGTGCACTTTCTTTAAAATGTGACACTCACGAGCAAAATAAAAGTATGCATAACTTGTTAATTAAAAATGGATTTAAAGTTTGCGGTAACATGGTGCTGCCAAGCGGGGCTCCACGAATTGCGTATGAAAAAGTTTTTTAATAAAATATTATGTTTTATTTGTAAAAAATGATAATGATATTATTAAGACAAGCTAACAAAATATGCGCAATTAAAATATTTTACGGCAAACGCAAAGCACTTGCACTTAAGGGTTAGTTGTTAAATATGTTTTAATTATTTAAATAAATGTTAAGTTTTGCAAAAAATG
>CAYJDK010000074.1:5667-7552 GCA_964368905.1 uncultured Bacteroides sp. | reverse complement strand
AAAATGCAAAGCAGATAAGGGGAAATGTATGCCTGAAGCATATGCACATATAAGAATAGCCAGGGGTGCTGTTAATTTGTCTCGCATTAAACCGGAGTGTAATAATGCTTATGAAATTGGTGCAAATGGGCCGGACCCTATTATGTGCGGTGGGATTTTTCCGCACAAGAGTAAAGTTAACATGCAAAAATTGAGCGGAACATTGCATACTAAAAATTGCGGTAAGTTTTTATGTGCGCTTTTAAACGGTGCAAAAACTCCGGCACAACGCAGCTATGCAATGGGTTTTTTAATGCATTATGCAACAGATACTATAATGCACCCTTACGTTGGTGCACTTACGCAAAAAGGCGCCCAGTACGATATGCCAAGCGGACATGCGTTTTGCGAATCATCTATGGACAGCTTTTTCCACTTACAAGATAAAGGAACTAAAAATGTAACGGTAGAAAGCACAGCACCAAAACTTACATCAACAGAACTTGCAGAAATATGTGTTCTTTTTAAAGCTAGCTTGAAATATGTTTATAATATAGACATAAGCATTACAGAACTGGCAGACGCATTTAACACTTTTAGGCTTGGGCATAAAGTTAATGTTTCGCCTTTTGGCGGTAAAAAATTTATTGCCAAAATATTAGATACGCTTCTTAAAACAAACGGCGCATTAGAGGGGCATATGTCCCCCGGAGCACTGCCAAAAAATGGTTTTGCAAAACAATGGGTTAACCCATACACACAAGAGCAAATAAACGCAGGCCCGAATGTGCTTTCAATGCGTGCTATAAATAAAGGCAGTGAATATTTAAAAGCTGCGGTTTTGTTTTGGAAAAAAGAAATTACGGCAAACAAAATTCTAAGTATTATAGGCAACAATGATTATGTTACGGGCTTGCCTTGTGAATAAAGAATGGCATTAATTGTTTTTAAAACTTGAAAAAAATATAAATCATGGTATAATGTAGCTTTAAGGTGGTGAATAAATGAACGTAGATTTTAACTCAATTGCAAAATCAAGAGCAAGATATTATTTAAAAGGATGCCCTGTGCAGTTTGTTCAAGTAGAACTATTGCGCATGGAAAATGCACAAAGCATGGCTGTAACCTTAACGTTTAAAAATATTGCGCCTTTGGTTTTAAATGCTTTAAATATATCTTACGTTTGTAAAGATAAAACGGGCAACATTGTTGCACAAAATAGTTTTGCGTATAATAATTTACAAGTTGCGCAAGGAGAATCTTTTGGTAGTAACGACGCAGTTTTTGTTAGCGAAGTACCGCTTAGCAATGTTGAAGTTACTATACTAAATGCACAATATAACGGAAAAACACATAATTTAACAAATTGTCGTGCAATACCTTTGCCGGCGCTTCAACCAATGGGTGCAAGCACAGCAGACAAAACAAACAACATGTTAAATATTCAATGGGCAATGTATATACCTTGTAATGTAGAGGACGGCTGGCAATGTACATGTGGCGCGTTTAATTACAACACAGGCAAAAGCGAAACAGTTTGTTCAGAATGTGCATTAGACAAAGAAACATTGTTTAATGTAGTGCGCGCAATTATTAAAGGCGCAAATACATCGCAAGCTCAACAAATAAACAATGTGCAACAAGCAGGCAACTTTAATGCAAATGTGCAAGACCAAAGTAATATGTACGGCCAGCTTACAGATAATGGCTTTGACGAGTTTAATTCTGCCGTTATGTCTTATGATGAGTTATACGAGGAAAAGACTGCAGTTATGCCAAGCGTTAAAAGCAAGCCTGAAAATACAGTTAGCCTTATGAGCAATGCAACGGCAAACGCCATAATGCGTTTTGCTCCGCTTGTTACTCTTGCGGCGGGCTCGCTTTATATAACAATTTTGTTGCTTAT
>CAYJDK010000074.1:3356-5640 GCA_964368905.1 uncultured Bacteroides sp. | reverse complement strand
AAATTAAATATTTTTATAAGTTAGTTAAGCGGTAAATTGAAAATTTGCCGCACTTTTTGTTGCTTGTGTTTATATAATTATACAAAAATCAACAAACTTAAAAGTTTATACTTTTTATATTGGTTAAAAAAAGCATAAATTAATTTTAAAATACAAGCTGTAAATAAGCACTTGTTTGTTTGCGGCAATTAAATGCAAAATAGCATACACATTAATAACGGAGGCCAAAATGCCAAAAAAGACAAAATCTTATACAAATGAAAGCATACAGAGTTTAAAAGGCGCAGACAGAGTACGCAAACGTCCGGGCGTTATTTTTGGGTCCGACGGTGCGGACGGGTGCGCACATTCTATTTTTGAAATTCTTTCAAACTCTATTGATGAGGCAAGAGAAGGGCACGGAGATAAAATTGTAATTACGAAGTATAAAGATAACTCGGTGCAAATTGAAGACTTTGGCAGGGGCATGCCTGTTGATTATAATAAAAACGAGGAGCGTTTTAATTGGGAACTTCTTTTTTGTGAAATGTACGCAGGCGGAAAATATACGTCCGGAGAAGACAATTACGAATACTCACTTGGGTTAAACGGGCTTGGTCTTTGTGCAACACAATATGCGTCGCGCTGGATGACTGCCGACATTTACAGAGACGGTTTTCATTATCATTTGGATTTTGAGCGAGGAGAAAATGTTGGAGGACTAAAAAAAGAACCTACGACACGCAAAAAAACAGGTAGTGTTATACGCTGGCTACCGGATTTAGACGTTTTTACAGACATAGATGTTCCGACAGAACATTACGAAGATACAATTAAACGCCAAGCAATAGTAAATGCAAACGTTACTTTTGAGTTTAATTACGAGACATCTCTTGGAAAGCAGACAAAAACATTTTGTTACAAAAATGGTATAGAAGACTATGTGAGCGAAGTGGCAGCAGAGGATGCGCTTGTTCCTGTGCAGTTTGTTCAAAGTTCTGCACAAGGCAAAGACAGAGAGGACAGGCCCGATTATCGTGTTAAAATGAGCGCTGCGTTTTGTTTTTCAAACAAGGCCCAGCTGCTTGAGTACTACCATAATTCTTCTTGGCTTGAACATGGTGGTAGCCCTGAAAGGGCAACAAAAACGGCATTTGTAAACCAAATAGATGCGTTTTTGCGCAATAAAAATATGTATAAAAAAGGCGAGAGTAAAATTTCGTTTACAGATATACAAGACTGTATGATATTTGTATCCAGCTCTTTTTCAACACAGACAAGTTACGAAAACCAAACAAAAAAGGCAATTACAAACAAATTTATTGCCCAAGCCATGACAGAGTTTTTAAAACATAGCTTAGAAGTGTACTTTTTAGAAAAACCTGAAGAAGCGCTTAAAATAGCAAAGCAGGTGCTAATAAACAAGCAAAGCAGAGAAACGGCAGAAAAAGCACGGCTTGGCGCAAAAAAAACACTTACCGCACAAATAGATATTGCAAACAGAGTGCAAAAATTTGTAGATTGCCGCACTAAAGATTTAAACGTGAGAGAACTTTATATTGTTGAGGGCGATTCTGCTTTAGGTGCGGTTAAAACAAGCAGAGATAGTGAATATCAGGCAATTATGCCTGTAAGGGGTAAAATTTTAAACTGCCTAAAAGCAGATTATGTGCGAATTTTTAAAAGTGATATTATAACAGATTTAATAAAAGTTTTAGGTTGCGGTGTAGAACTTAGCGGTGGTAAAAATAAAAAAGATTTATCTAATTTTGATTTATCTAATTTAAGATGGAATAAAATTGTAATTTGTACAGACGCAGACGTTGACGGATACCAAATACGCACACTTATATTAACAATGCTTTACAGGCTTGTACCGTCACTAATAAACGAAGGATACGTTTATATTGCGGAATCGCCTTTATATGAAATACAAAGTAAAAACCAAACATTTTTTGCTTATACAGAGCAAGAAAAAGCAGAGTTTTTAAAGAAAATAGGCGAAAATAAGTATACTATACAGCGTTCTAAAGGGCTTGGAGAAAACGACCCTGAAATGATGTGGCTTACAACAATGAACCCTAAGAGCCGCCGCTTAATTAAAGTAACTCCGGACGAGGCAAAAGTTACACAAGAAGTTTTTGATATGCTTTTGGGCGACGATTTGCAAGGGCGTAAAGATTATATTGCAGAGCACGGGTATGAATATTTAGACGAGCTTGATGTATCATAAAAGTTTAATATTGATAAGGCGAAAAAAGCATAATACAAAAAGAAACGGAGCAAAAAATGGCAAAAAAACAAA
>CAYJDK010000074.1:1429-3346 GCA_964368905.1 uncultured Bacteroides sp. | reverse complement strand
CGGCCTGCACCCAAACGCCCGGAACTTGGCGAAAACGTTGAAATTATAGATGCCGGCATTGTTACAAAAACTAGAATAACAAGAACACTTGAAACAAACTATATGCCATATGCAATGAGCGTTATAGTGTCTCGTGCATTGCCTGAAATAGACGGATTTAAACCGGCCCACAGAAAAGTGCTTTATACAATGTATAAAATGGGGCTATTAAAAGGCTCGCGCACAAAAAGTGCAAATATTGTTGGCAATACCATGCACTTAAACCCACACGGAGACCAAGCTATTTACGATACTATGGTTCGCCTTGCACGCAGCAATGAAAGCTTGCTTACTCCTTTTGTTTCAGGCAAGGGTAACTTTGGTAAAAGTTACAGCAGAGACATGGCCTATGCGGCTTCACGCTATACAGAGGCTAAACTTGAAGACATATGCACAGAACTTTTTTGTGATATTGATAAAGACACAGTAGATTTTGTTGACAATTACGACTCGAGCACAACAGAACCTACGTTGTTGCCGGTGCTTTTTCCTGCTATATTGGCAAACAATACGCTTGGCATTGCGGTTGGCATGGCAAGCAGTATTTGCTCTTTTAATTTAGCAGAGCTTTGCAATACAACAATTGCTTTAATAAAAAACGAAAAACATGACATACATTCTACTTTGCCGGCACCGGATTTTGTTGGCGGAGGGTACATTATATACAACGAAAACGACATGAAAAATGTGTACGACACAGGGCGCGGCAGTGTGCGTGTACGTGCAAAATTTGAGTATATGCGAGAAGGCAATATGCTTGAAATTACAAAAATACCGCCTACAACAACAATAGAAGCAATAATGGATAAAATAGCAGACCTTGTGAAAAACGGCAAAGTTAAAGAAATTAACGACATGCGTGACGAAACAGATTTAAACGGGTTAAAATTAACAATAGATTTAAAACGTTCACAAGACCCGGAAAAACTAATGCAAAAATTATTTAAGTTTACCCCGCTTGAAGATTCTTTTTCTTGCAATTTTAATATACTTGTAGGTGGTATGCCACGAGTTATGGGTGTGCGTGAGATATTAACAGAATGGTCGGCTTTTAGGGTTGAATGTGTGCGCCGCCGCACCTTTTTTGAGCTTACAGGAAAGAAAAAACGCTTACATTTGTTAAAAGGGCTTGCCGCAATTTTGCTTGATATTGATAAAGCGGTTAAAATTGTGAGAGAAACACAGCAAGACGCCGAAGTTATACCAAACTTAATGATTGGTTTTGGCATAGATAAAATTCAAGCGGAATACGTTGCTGAGATACGCTTGCGCCATTTAAATAAAGAATATATTTTAAAGCGCACAAAAGAAATAGACGAGCTTGAAGTAGATATACAAAAATTACAAGAAATATTAGACAGCCCAAATAAAATAAAACGTATAATTATACAAGAGTTAACAGACATACAAAAAAAATATGGGCAAGAGCGTAAATGCGAAATTATTTACGATGATGATTCTCAAGATTATGAGCCTGAAGTTGAAACAATGGCAGATTATCCTGTTACGGTTTTTTATACTCGTGAGGGGTACTTTAAAAAGATAACACCGCAAAGCCTTAGAATGTCCGGCGAGCAAAAGTTAAAAGAAGGCGACGAGATTTTAAGACAGATTGAAACTAAAAATGATGCACATCTGTTGTTTTTTACATCAAAATGCCAAGTGTATAAATGTAGGGTAGGAGATTTTGACGACGGCAAAGCTAGCGTAATGGGAGATTACGTGCAGGCAAAGCTTAATATGGAAGAGGGCGAAGTGCCGGTTTATATGGCGCTTACAACAGATTTTAAAGGCCATATGCTGTTTTTGTTTGCTAATGGTAAGTGTGCAAAAATTACAATGGAAAGTTATGTAACAAAACAAAACCGCAAAAAACTT
>CAYJDK010000074.1:0-1419 GCA_964368905.1 uncultured Bacteroides sp. | reverse complement strand
ACGACAAAGCACCGCTTGTATACGCAGAGTACTTGCAAAGCGAAATTGAAATAGCAATACAAACGTCTGTACAAAGGATGCTGCTTGTAAGTACTGCACAAATACCGGCAAAAACAACTAAAACAACTGCAGGCGTTAATACAATTACATTAAAGAAAAACCATACAATTGAAATGGTGTCTCATTTAGAAAACATGGAAATTGCTAACCCACACAGGTATAGGGTGCGCACATTACCTGCAATGGGTGCTATTTTAAAAGATGAAGACGTTGCACAGCAAATGCAGTTTTAAACCAAATTTGAATGCAAAATTTAATTTAACAGTAATTTTTGGAGGGTTATATGTCTGAATTAATACTCGTTGTGGATTTTGGCGGCCAATATAATCAATTAATTGCCCGCCGTATAAGAGAAAACAATGTTTACAGTGAAATAGTACCATACACAAAAGCACTAAGTGCAATTAAAGAAAAACAGCCTAAAGGCATAATTTTAACGGGTGGGCCAAGCAGTGTTTATGTGCAAGATGCCTTTACAATAGACAGTGAGATTTTTAATTGCGGCATACCTGTTTTAGGCATATGTTACGGTGCACAACTTATGATGCATGTGCTTGGTGGCGTTGTTTGCAAAGCAAAAGAAAGAGAATACGGCAAAACTGTTGTAAATGTTGACAGAGCCTCTAAATCATTTAAAAATATAAGCGAGCAAACAGTGTGCTGGATGAGCCATAACGATTACATACAAAAAGAGGCGAGTGGCTTTAAAATAACGGCACACACAGACAGTTGCCCTTGTGCGGCCGTAGAAAACGAACAAAAAGGTCTTTATGCTGTTCAATTTCACCCGGAGGTGCTGCACACAGAGCAAGGCGCACAAATGTTGCATAATTTTGTTTATAATGTTTGCAATTGTAAGGGCGAGTGGAGAATGGACTCTTTTGTGGAAAAGAGCATAAAGCAATTGCGTGAAAAAATAGGTGACGGCAAAGTATTGTGCGCGCTTTCAGGCGGGGTTGATTCATCTGTTGCGGCTGTTATGTTGTCTAAAGCAATTGGCAAACAACTTACATGCGTTTTTGTAGACCATGGGCTTTTACGCCTTAACGAGGGCGATGAAGTAGAGCATGTGTTTTCAAAAAGCGGAGAGTACGAGCTTAATTTTATACGTGCAAATGTGCAACAGCGTTTTTATGATAAATTAGCCGGAGTTACAGACCCCGAGCAAAAGCGCAAAATAATTGGCGAAGAGTTTATAAGGGTATTTGAACAAGAAGCGAAAAAAATAGGAGCGGTGGATTTTCTTGTGCAAGGCACAATTTACCCGGACGTTGTTGAAAGCGGAGCAGGCGGAGAGAGTGCCGTTATAAAAAGCCACCATAATGTTGGCGGACTGCCGGACTATGTGGATTTTAAAGA
>CAYJDK010000073.1:6890-9015 GCA_964368905.1 uncultured Bacteroides sp. | reverse complement strand
TCAAATACTTTCATTAACGTAGGCTCTTGCCTTTTTATCGGCTTCGTAAACATCTTGTAAATTATAAGTTCCCTTAAATGAATCTATGCCAATTACACCTTGAACAAGCTCTCCTATTTGTAAAAAAGTAATTTTATCTTGCAAAAATAATTTAACGGCCTCTTCATTTGCTCCGTTTACAGCGCAAGGTGCAAGCCCGCCCATTTCTATTGCTGTTTTACATGCCGGTAAACATGCAAATGTTTCTTCATCCGGCACATCAAAAGTAATGCTTTTCAATGTTTTAAAGTCAAGTTTCGGTGCGCAACCCTTTGCCCTTTTGGGCCATGTAAGCGCATATTGTATCGGTATCCTCATGTCTGGAACACCAAGTTGAGCTAAAATAGAGTTGTCGCGAAACTCAACCATAGAATGAATTATGCTCTGCCTTTGAACAATAACATCTATTTCATTAGCAGTTAAGTTAAAAAGCCATGCAGCCTCTATAAACTCAAGGCCTTTATTCATAAGCGTTGCTGAATCAATTGTAATTTTTGCGCCCATGCTCCAATTTGGATGGCTTAAAGCTTGTTTTTTTGTTACATTTTGAAGTTCTTTTTTTGTTTTGCCAAAAAAAGGCCCCCCGGACGCAGTTAGATATATTTTTTGTATTGATTTAGCCGAATGTTCATCCTGTAAACACTGAAAAATTGCAGAGTGTTCACTGTCTACGGGCAATAATTTTGCGCCGTTATCTTTTGCTGTTTGTATAACAAGGCTACCGCCTGTAACAAGACTTTCTTTATTTGCAAGTGCTACATTTTTTTTGCAAGAAAGCGCCGTTATAGTTGCATTTAAACCCGCTATGCCTACAACGGCATTTAAAACAATGTCGCTATTAGCTGTGCTAACAAGTTCACAAAGCCCTTTTTCGCCACAAAAAAGCCTCGGCGCGTTTTTTGTTAAACTAAGCATGTCCTTTGCTTTTTGTGCTGCATGTTCTTCAACAACAGCAACTGCCGCCGGTTTAAATTCTTGTATTTGCTTCATTAGCAAATCTAAATTACTATGTACAGACAATGCGTCAACTCTATAATTTTGGCTGCGTACAACATCTAAGCTTTGCGTACCTATCGAGCCAGTACTGCCTAAAATTGCAATGCTTTTCACAAAATTGTCCTCCGCTTTTATATAATGGTTATGTCAATAATTTTAATAAAAACTGCCATAAACGGCATTATAAGCATAACACTGTCAAATCTATCCATAATTCCACCATGTCCGGGAAAAATTGCCCCGTAATCTTTAATATTACAATGCCTTTTTATTACAGATGCCAAAAGGTCCCCTAATATACCAAGTAAAGAGCTTATTGCACAAATAACAACCACAACTGCAAATTGCGTTATGCTAACGTTGCTTGCTCGTGTTAATGGTGATGTACCGGTAATTAAAAACCACACTAACGTAACAGCACAACCAACAAAAACACTACCTAAAACGCCGCCTATTGCGCCTTCTACTGTTTTATTTGGGCTTACATTAGGTGCAAGTTTTCTTTTGCCTAAAAAGCGCCCTGCAAAATATGCTGCAGAATCTCCACCCCAAGCGCTACCTAAAGATATTAGTATAAAATATAACCCACTATTGCCAAATTGTGTTACAGGTAATGCAATTCTTATAAAAGCAATTGAATAACATAGCGTTACAATAAACAAAGAAAACATTAGAAATAAAGACACTTGTGCAACATTAATTTGAGTAGAATGAATTACTAAATACAATACGGTAAAAATTGCTAGCAAAAATGTTAATGGTAACAATAAAAAACTGTTTTTAGATATTGTTAAAATTGCCAAAGCTGCATAAACACAGAGTGCAAAAAACAATTGGTTGGCATTTTTAAATTTAAAAGCATTATATGCCTCATGCAAAGCTAATACACACACTACAACTAAAATAATATTAAATACAAATGTATTGTATAACAGTAATACCGCTCCAAGCACTACTAAACCAACTAAGGCTGTTATTACGCGCAATTTCATCTAACTTAATCTCCAATCAAGTAACAAGCAAATAAAGCTTATTAAAATATATTTTTACTTATAATATTATTATTTATTAAATTATATTAAAGTGTTTT
>CAYJDK010000073.1:5243-6880 GCA_964368905.1 uncultured Bacteroides sp. | reverse complement strand
AAATTGCAACAAAATTAAACATTACCAAATCTTCTTGAACGCTTATTAAACTCGCTTATTGCCTCGTCCAAATGTTGCCTTGTAAAATCAGGCCATAGTACATCCATATCCACAAACTCTGCATAAGATGCTTGCCACAACATAAAATTTGAAAGCCTGTGTTCACCACTTGGCCTTAAAATAAAGTCAGGGTCTTTTTGCCCTTTTGTGTACATATTGTCTGAGAACATTTGTTCATTAATATCGCTAACTTCAATTTCTCCTTGTTTAACTCTTTGTGCAAGTAATTGTGCCGCGCGTAATATCTCTTGCCTACCACCGTAGTTAATAGCAATATTTAATATTGTACCTGTGTTATTTTTAGTTTTCTCCTCTATATCATTCATCATTTCACGGTGCTTTTTTGAAAGCGGTGTTCTGTCTCCTAAAAAAACAACACGGTTATTTTCTTTTTGGTAGTCGTATGCCATAACAAGATATTCACCAAAAAGGCGCATTATGCCTTTAACTTCTTGCTCTGGCCTTGCCCAATTTTCAGTTGAAAAAGCATAAAAAGTAACGCTTGCAATTTCAATTTCATTACAATAACGTATAATATCACGAAAAACCTCGGCGCCCTTTGTATGCCCTGCCGTTCTTGGTAAGTTGTGTTTTTTTGCCCAACGCCCGTTTCCGTCCATAATAATGCCCATGCTTATCCCTTTAGCAAAACCTTGTTGCGGCATACAAATCACCTCTTTAGCAAAAATTCTTTTTAATACAATTGTGTGCCGTACACATTTTTTATGCACAGCACACCACAAAGGCTAAAACAGCAAATTAATTTGCTTTACTTTAGCTTACTAAATGTATTTTTTAAATTTAAATTTCCATTATCTCTTTTGTTTTTGCACTACAAACACTATCAATTTGCTTTACAAATTTATCTGTAATTTTTTGAATTTCATCGTCTAAAGTTTTTAAATCGTCTTCTGTAATTTCGCTTTTCTTTTTCATTGCTTTAAACTTATCAATGGCATCACGCCTAATATTTCTTACAGATACTTTTGTTTCTTCTCCCATTTTAAGTGCGTCTTTAACAATTTGTTTTCTACGCTCTTCTGTTGGAGACGGGAATACAAGACGCATAATCCTACCATCATTAGTTGGATTTATACCAATATCCGACGTTAAAATTGCCTTTTCTATTGCACCCATAAGTGATGCATCCCAAGGGCTTATTGTAAGCACTCGTGCTTCTGCAACAGATACAGCAGCAACTTGTTGTATTGGGGTAGGTGTTCCGTAATAATCTACCGAAACCTTATCAAGAACGGCAGGGTTTGCCCTACCTGCACGTATTGATGCAAGCTCCTTGTTAAGGTGAGATAACGCTGCGTCCATTTTATCTTCGTATTTTTTTGTTTCTGCACTCATAAATGTCACTCCTTATTGTTCTTTTACAATAGTGCCAATATTTTCGCCTTTTATTGCCCTTACAATATTTTCAGGGTCATTAAGGTCAAAAACAAGTATAGGCAAATTATTATCACGGCACATAGATGCCGCTGTGCTATCCATAACTGCAAGTTTGTCTTGCAAAACACGGCTAAAGCTTAATGTGTCATATCTTACCGCGTCATTGTGTTTTTTCGGGT
>CAYJDK010000073.1:3204-5181 GCA_964368905.1 uncultured Bacteroides sp. | reverse complement strand
CCGCGGCAGTATCTGTTGAAAAATAAGGGTTACCCGTACCACAAGCCAATATTACAACACGCCCTTTTTCCATGTGCCTTATTGCGCGGTTTCTAATATAAGGTTCTGCTATTTGTTGCATGCTAAGTGCTGTTTGCACCCTTACATCAACGTCTAAATTCTCAAGGGCGTCTGCAACCGCAAGTGCATTCATTGCCGTTGCAATCATGCCAATTTGGTCTGCCCTTGTGCGTTCCATGTCTCCGCTTGCACGTCCACGCCAAAAATTGCCGCCACCTACAACTACGGCTAATTGCACCCCTAATTTATGTGCATTTTTTATGCCTGTGCATATTCTTTTTATCTCTTCAACATCAAGCCCAAAACCTTTGTTGCCGGCAAGCGCTTCCCCACTCAATTTAAGCAACACTTTTTTATATTTTACACCCATAATTTATTCACCACCGGTCATTTTACTTCTTAAATAGTTTACTATATTTTAACATTAAAGTAAATACCCGCAAACACTTATTTGCGAATTTCAACTGCTTTATCTAAATATTACTTAATAAAAACCGGCATAAGTGTGCCATAACCCGCAAGGTAAAACCGCCTTTTGCGCACATTAACCAACAGGTATATCCGCTTGCGGCAAAACAACATTAGAATATGCACTTTGTTTACCTTTAATTGAAAGTGAAATCGCCATAGAAACAGGCCCTACACGCCCAATGAGCATGGTTAGCATTGTAACAAGTTGTGCAAAAGGCGTCATATACGCAGTAACACCAACAGAAAGACCCACAGTTGCAAAAGCCGAAACAGCCTCGAAAATGTTGTTTATTGCACTAAAATCAATTGATGTGAAAAAATATAATATTATTGATGAAATTGTTACCGCAATGAGCGAGAGCATAAATATAGCTAGTGACCTGTATACTATTCGCTGATTAATGCGCTTACCAAATGCAACGGCTTCGTTTCTGCCGTTAATTACGCTTAAAACCGCAACTAAAAGCACAGATATAGTTGTAACTTTAATACCGCCGCCGGTACCGCCAGGTGCTGCACCAATAAACATTAAAATAATAACAAATAATTTTGTAATACTTTGTGTTTGCCCAATATCAACACTGTTAAAACCTGCTGTGCGGGCTGTTATAGATTGAAAAAACGAGTTTGTCAATTTATCAAATACATTAAAATTTCCTATTGTAGCAGGGTTGTTCCATTCCATTACAGCAAAGCCTAAAGTACCAATTATAATTAAGCTTGCTGTCATAAGAAGTACAAGCTTTGTGTGAGAGCGCAAATGCCTTTTCTTGTGGTATGCCATTATATCTTGCCACACTAAAAAACCTAAACCGCCACTTACTATTAAAACGCAAATTACAAATAAAACGTACGGGTTATCGTAAAAATTTGTTAAGCTGCGATATTCTCCCAATATTCCAAAAACATCAAAGCCGGCGTTGCAAAAAGCAGAAATTGATGTAAATATAGACATAAAAATACCTTTAGCACCAAATTTAGGCACAAATACTATGCTTAAAAGAATTGCGCCTATAACCTCGCAAAAAATAGCAACACCAACAACAACCCGCAAAAGGTGCTTTGCTTTACTTGAGTCTGATAGATTAATAGATTCGCTTGCAAGTTGCATACTCTTAAACCCAAGCCTACGACCTGCAGCCACATAAAAAAATGTGGTAATAGTTAACAGCCCAAGGCCTCCAATTTGTATTAAAGTAAGAATTATAACTTGACCAAATAAGTTAAATTGAGTGTACGTATCAAAAACAACAAGCCCTGTAACACAAGTTGCACTGGTTGCGGTAAAAAGAGCACCTAAAAAACCGGCACTTTGCCCGTCTTTAGATGCAAAAGGAAGCATTAGTAATAATGTTCCCACTATAATAACAGCAAGAAAACTAAATACAATTAAAGATGTTGGCTTAATTCTTTTTTGAGATTTTGTTGTTAATAATAACCTAGACA
>CAYJDK010000073.1:1327-3194 GCA_964368905.1 uncultured Bacteroides sp. | reverse complement strand
TTGCTGTTTCATACAAAAAAATATCCTTTCAACAGGAATGGCAAACAATATTTGTTTGCATTTTATAAAAATGCAAGTGCCAATAACCTACTTCAATTTTCAGCTGTGAAATAATTAATAACCCAAATTTTCGTTAACAAGTATAACATTTATACGGTTAATATGGCGCTGTTGGCGGTGTACCACATATGTGCAACAAATGCGTGACGGAGATGCGCAGTTTTCGCACTTGCCGGTAACAGAACATGGTGTTTTTGCACCTAGTCTATTAACATTTTTTACTGCAGCAATATTTCTTACACGCTCAAAAGCAGCGTTTTCATCGCTAACAATTTTATTTATACCTGCAACAACATAAACTTTACTTGGGCCAAAAGATATTGCGGCAACCCTATTTGCATTGCCATCAACATTAACAAGCGCACCGTCTTGTGTAATGGCGTTAGAGCTTGTTATGTATGCATCAGCAAAAAATGAATCTCTAAAAACTTTTGTTATTTCTTCGTCTGTTAAATTAGGTGTAGACCTGTCTAAATATTTATACTTACCGCTTTGTAACAGCTTTATAACACCACATTCAGCTAATGTCATACTGCCGCCACTTGCAAGTACATCGCCTTCTTTTAAAAGAGATTGCAATAAACCTACAACTTCTTCTTTTGTTTCAACAAAATAGGCTTTCATTTTGTTTTTTTCAAGCGCTACCATAGTGTTTTCAATAACTTGTTTTGTAATAGTACTCATATTTTTACCGCCTTTTTATATTAATATATTTGTGCTTTCCACTTATTCGTTGTCTTTTGCAATTATTATATCTTTTGTGCTTTCGCTTATTATAAACCTTGGCCTGCGTTTAGTTTCGCTATATATTTTTCCTATATACTCGCCAATAATTCCGGTGCAAAACAGTTGCACTCCTCCCATAAAGTAAACTGCAATAATCATGCTAGTCCAACCTGAAACAGTAAAACCAAAAAACCTTGTAAATAATGTTAAAAGTATTGCCAATACACTACAAAACGAAACAAGTATGCCAAGGCTTGTTATAAGCCTTAATGGTTTTAAAGAAAGACTTGTAACTCCGTCAAAAGCAAAAGACAACATCTTTTTAAAAGGGTAATGGCTCTCGCCTGCAATACGCTCGTACCTCTTGTAATATACGCTGCTAAATGAAAAGCCAACAAGCGGTACAATACCACGCAAAAATAAGTTAACCTCTTTAAAACTCTTTAATCCGTGCAGGGCTCTCTTACTAAGCAACCTATAATCGGCATGGTTAAAAACAACTTCTGCGCCAAGTATTTTCATAAACTTGTAAAAACCCTCTGCAGTTGTTCTTTTAAACCATGTGTCTGTTTCTCTGTTATCGCGCACACCATAAACAACATCAATGCCTTTTTCATACTCTTTCAACATCTCGTCCATTACATTTATGTCATCTTGTCCGTCACAATCTCTGCTAATTGTAATGGCGGCATGGGTTAATGCTGTTAAAAGCCCACTTAACAAGGCATTTTGGTGTCCTCTGTTACGAGAAAGAGAAATCCCCGAAAAATAATCGTTTTCGCTGCACATACTCTTTATTATATCCCATGTATTGTCTTTAGAGCCATCGTTAACAAACAAAATTTTACTTTTATTGTTAATTTTGCCTGTGTCAATTAAACTTGTTAGTTTATTTAAAAATAAGCTTTTTGTAATGGGCAACACTTCTTGTTCATTGTAACACGGTATTACAATATATAAAACGGGCGTTTTATCATTCATAATTAGGCCTTTCAACATTTACTATTTTAATATTTTAATTTAAGTTAGTTTTGTTGCTTGTAAATTATATGTGCTATCTATAAAATATTACCAAGAATAT
>CAYJDK010000073.1:0-1317 GCA_964368905.1 uncultured Bacteroides sp. | reverse complement strand
ATATTTTGTTAATTCTCCGGCATTTTTTAATCCTTCAAAATTATGTTGGCGCAATGCTTCGTAAGTAGCAATTGCAACGGCGTTAGACAAATTTAAACTGCGTGCATTTGAAAGCATTGGAACCCTAACGCAAGATTGTTTATTATTATAAAGTAAATCTTCGTTTAAACCTGCATCTTCACGGCCAAACACAAGGTATGAATTTTCACCGTATTCAACATCGCAATATGTTTTTTGCGCTTTTGTTGTAAAAAAGTAAAACTTGCCTTCGTTTCTATTAAAAAAATCTTCAGTATCTTTATAATATGTTATATCAAGCATATACCAATAGTCAAGCCCTGCACGCTTTAATTTTTTATCGCTTACCTTAAAACCCATTGGTTCTACTAGGTGCAACCGTGCGCCTGTTGCTGCACAAGTGCGTGCAATGTTGCCTGTGTTTTGTGGTATTTGGGGCTCTATTAACACAATATTTATGTTGCTCAATATGCTCATCTCCGTTATTTATTTATATGTAATTGTTTAAAGTATGCAATATTTGTTCAAAGCGCACACCATGCTTAACTTCTCCGCCTTGCTCAAATGTTAGTTTAGCCGCATTAGATATAAACTCTGCACTAGCAGTTATGCTTTTAATTATGTCACTGTGATGAAGCATACAGCCTGTTAAAATAGATGCAAATAAATCGCCTGTACCGGGATAATTTTCGTTAACAGTATTATATTTAATAAAATTAATAGAATTTTTGCCATTATTGTTGCTTGAGATAACTGCATTACCGAAACAGCCGTTTTTATGTTTTACGCCTGTTATTATAATGTGTTTTGCGTTACTATATTTATTTTTTAGCTGTATTAAGCGTTCTTCAATTTCTATTTCGTTAAATGCTTCGTCGTTTGGCAAAAGGTCTAGCAAAACAGCGCTTTCTGTAACATTAGGCGTTAAAATGTGTGCATGCTTGCATAAGTTTTTTATTGCATTACACATTTTTTTTGTGCTGCGTTTGTATAGTTTTCCATGGTCTGCCATAACCGGGTCTACAACTATTAAAGCATTTTTATTTTGTGCAATTGCTTGTTTTGCTGTTAATGCCTGCTCTGCAGAGCCAAGATAACCTGTTAATATAGCATTAAATTGTATGTCTTGTGTTTTAAAAGAGTGCAAAACATTGTTGCAAAAGGCTGTTTTTTGCAAGTGTACAATATTAGGAAAACCAAGCGGATGGCTTGATAGCAGTGCAGTTGGTAAAGGGCATGCCTGAATACCCATTGAACTTAAAGCAGGCATTACAACAGTTAAGCTGCATCTGCCTATGC
>CAYJDK010000072.1:2412-9148 GCA_964368905.1 uncultured Bacteroides sp. | reverse complement strand
TGTTTGGGCTGCAAATATAAATAATATCTGCTTTAGTGTCTGCATTTGGCATAGGTAAAAAGCCGTTTTCTTTATTTGCTGCGGCATAAATTATATTTCTGCCTGCCATTATGTTTGTGTCAACATAAACGGGGTAAACAGGGTCCGGCACAAGTACGCTGTTGTTTGCATCAAACAAGTCTAAAATATTTGCAAGGTCACTTTTTGCGCCGTCAGATACAAAAATTTCATCTTCATCAAGTGTTACATTTCTTTGTGCATAGTACTCTGCTATTGATTGTTTTAAAAACGCATAGCCTTGTTCAGGGCCATAACCTTTAAATGTTTGCTTGCTTGCCATCTCGTCTGCAGCGCTGTGTAAAGCACTCACAACAGGTGCTGTTAGCGGCAATGTAACGTCGCCAATACCAAGTTTAATAATATCTTTGTCGGGGTTTGCGCTTGTAAACGCCTCAACTTTTTTTGATATTGTGGAAAATAAATAGCTACTCTCTAAATTAGAATAATTCTTGTTCATTTTCATAGTGCTTTTTTGTCTCCGTTTCTTTTTATTATTTAAAAACTACGTAATATATTTTGTAATTTCCCCCAAAATCTCCTTAACAAAAAGCTTTGGTAAAATTTCCGTTTTATGTTACAAAAACTTTGCTTTGGTTTTTGCAAAGTCTTTGTTTTGGGGCACTTTCATTTTTTTATTTAACAAGTTTTAGCTTTAAATATAAAGCAATTAATGCATTTTTTTAAATTGTAACAACTCCATCAAACACACTTACGGCATTGCCTGTCATAAAAACTGTTTCGCCCGTATAGCGTATTGTCAATGTTCCGCCTAAAAGCTCAACATCAACGTCTGTGTTTTGTTTGCAATGGCCGCAAAGACACGCTGCAACAACACTTGCGCAAGCCCCTGTTCCACACGCTAGCGTTTCCCCGCTACCACGTTCCCACACACGCATTACAAGATGCTTGTCGTCTATTACTTTTACAAATTCTGCATTTACACCTTCAGGGAATATTTTATTATTTGCATATTGTGCGCCAAGTGCAGGCATGTTTAAATGAGCTGTGTCGCCAACAAATGTAACACAATGCGGGTTGCCCATGCTTAAGCATGTTACTTTAACTCCACCGCCGCTAATTTCAATAAGCTCGTTAACAACCGGTTTAGTAAAGCCGTTTACAGGAACAAGCTCCGGCTCAAGTATAGGTGCGCCCATATCCACAGTTAAAAGCCCCGGCTCTTTTCTTGTAATAGTTTTAACGCCTGCCAATGTTTCTATGTTTGCAACGTTACCGCTTTCAATCATGTTGTTTAAAAACAAATATTCTGCCACGCAACGTATACCGTTGCCGCACATTTTTCCCTCGCTTCCGTCTAGGTTAAACATGCGCATTTTTGCGTGTGCTATTTCAGACGGGCAAATTAATATAACGCCGTCTGCACCTATGCCTTTATGCCTATCTGATAATTTAACGGCAACTTTTTCAATATTTTCAACTTTCTGCTCAAAACAATTTACATATATATAATCGTTTCCGCAACCGTGCATCTTTGTAAATTTTAGTTCCATTTTATGTTGTCTCCGTATAATTTTGTTTTTTACGTTTTTATTTTATGCTACAAATAAGCCATTACAGTTCTAAATACATGTCTCTCTCTGCGCCTACTGAAACATATTTTATTGGTACTCCAACAGCCTTTTGTATAAACTCAATATAATCAAGTGCATTTTTAGGCAAATCTTCTTTTTTTCTGCAACCTGATAAATCTGTTTGCCAACCTTTTAGTACTATGTTAACAGGTTTTGCTCTTTCAAGTGCATCGCCATAAGGGAACTCGTGTATCTCTTTGCCGTCAAGCTCATAAGCAACAGTAACGGGTATTTCATCAAGAGTGTCTAAAATATCAAGTTTTGTAAGCGCCAACACATCTGCGCCTTGTGCGCGGCAACCGTATTTGCTTGCAACAACGTCAAACGGGCCTACCCTGCGTGGGCGCCCTGTTGCTGCGCCAAATTCTCCACCTGCGTTGCGCAATTTTTCTGCTTCTTTTCCAAATAGTTCACAAGTAAACGGGCCCTCGCCAACACAAGACGAATACGCCTTCATAATGCCTAAGTTTAAATCTATTTTATGGTTTGGCACGCCTGCACCAACAGGTGCATATGCGCCTATCACGTTAGAAGATGATGTGTACGGATATATTCCAAAATCCACGTCTCTAAGCGCACCAAGCTGCGCCTCGAACATAATGTTCTTGCCGTCTTTAGCCGCTTTGTCAAGGAAAAGCGATGCATCACAAACGAACGGTTTAATAATTTCTCCGTATTTTTCAAGCCATTGCCACATTTCTTCTAAATCAATAGCCGGTTTGCCGTAAACACTTGTTATTGTTAAATTTTTATACTCTAATATACCCTCAAGGCGTGCTTTTGCTGTTTGCATTTGGAACAAATCTCCCATACGCAACGCTTTTTTCATATATTTATCGCCGTAAACCGGCGCTATGCCTCTTCTTGTTGAACCGTACTTTGCGTCTGCCAATCTATCTTCTTCATAGCAATCCAGTAATTTGTGGTATGGCATACATATAACGGCACGTTCAGATATTTTAAGGTTGTCCGGTGTAATTGTAATGCCGCCTTTTCTCAAGCTTTCTATCTCGTTTGTAAGGTGTTCAATATCTATTACCATGCCGTTACCCATAACGTTAACTACGTCTTCACGCAGTATGCCGGACGGCAAAAGGTTTAATATAAACTTGCCCTTTTCATTTACAACAGTATGCCCGGCGTTGTTTCCGCCTTGATATCTAACAACTATGTCGTATTTTTCACTTAAAAGGTCTACCATTCGGCCTTTTCCTTCGTCTCCCCAGTTAATCCCCGTAATTGCAGTGAGCATAATAAATCTCCTTAGTTTTTAATTTTATTTAGTGTTTTAATAAAAAAATTATAAAATACAGTAAATTATAAAAGTGCCTACTGTGTGCTTAACTAAAATACTTTATTATAAATTATTGTTTGTTAACGTATTTTTTTGCTTTAAACAAACATAAACAGCAATAAAATATATAACAATATAATAATAAACATATTTAGTATATTTTATCATACCATTGCAAATATTACCATACTTTTTACAAAACATAAATTTTTTTTTAAAAAATTATGATTTTTTTTATTTTATTTGCATAAAGTAAAAATATAGTTGATTTTTTTTAAAAAATAACTTGACAATAACCAATAAAAAAGTTATAAAATTTATATAGCATTATTTATTCGCATTTATAAATGTTTGCATATTTATTTTATTTTTAAGCATTTATACTTAAAATGGTTTTTATTGTTTTATGTTTTTAGTTCTACTCTAATTACTTAAAACATAAAAAATATATAAAGTAAAATTTTTTACTTAAAACATTATGCGCAAAACATTTTATAAAGGTGATTATAATTATTAACACTTGGAGGGATTGATATGGTGTTTGAACGTGTACGCGAGCTTTTTTGTGACCAACTGGATTTAGAAGAAGATAACGTTACAATGGAGTCAAATATAATTGAAGATTTTGACGCAGACAGTCTTGATATAGTTGAACTTGTAATGACACTTGAGGACGAGTTTTCAATTGAAGTGCCTGATGAAAAAATTGAAAACTTTACCACTGTTGGGGACGTAGTGCGCTTTATTGAAGAAAACTCTTAAAAAGTAACAATTATAAATAAAGCCTCCAATATAAGGGGGCTTTATTTACCGTTGTTTTAAAAAAAATGTAAACTGCCAAAAAGGCAGAACGGAGAATTAAAAAATTATGAGCAACAATAAAAAATCTGTACAAGCAATTACAAGCATGGAGCAAGATTTTACACAATGGTATACAGACATTTGTATTAAGGCAGAACTTGTAGACTATTCCAATGTAAAAGGGTGCATTATTTTACGCCCGTACGGCTATGCTATATGGGAAAACATTACTAAAAACCTAGACGCACGTTTTAAGCAGTCTGGCCACGAAAATGTAGCAATGCCAATGCTTATACCTGAAAGCCTTTTACAAAAAGAAAAAGACCATGTGCAAGGTTTTGCGCCTGAAGTTGCATGGGTTACAACAGGCGGCAGCGAAGAATTGGAAGACCGCATGTGCGTACGCCCCACAAGCGAAACACTATTTTGCGACCATTGGAGCAATGTTTTACAAACGTACAGGCAATTGCCAATGAAGTACAACCAGTGGTGCAGTGTTATGCGTTGGGAAAAAACAACACGCCCGTTTTTACGCACACGTGAATTTTGGTGGCAAGAAGGGCACACAATACATGAAACCGAAAAAGAAGCTATTGATGAGACAATTGCACAACTTGAAACTTATGCAGATTTTGTTGAAAGCGATTTAAATATACCCGTATTAAAAGGCGAAAAAACACCTAAAGAAAAATTTGCAGGCGCAGAAGCAACTTATAGTATAGAAGCAATGATGCATGACGGAAAAGCACTGCAAAGCGGTACAAGCCATTATTTTGGAGACGGTTTTAGCAAAGCGTTTGACGTAACTTTTACAGGGCGCGACAATAAATTGCAATACCCATTTCAAACAAGTTGGGGTGTTTCCACACGTATAATTGGCGCAATTATTATGACACACGGAGACGATAACGGCATAATATTACCAACAAACATTGCACCTATTCAAGTTGTTATTGTTCCGATCGCCTCTCATAAGCCGGGAGTGCTTGAAAAAGCAGAGCAACTAAAAAATCAGCTTAGCAAAACTTTGCGTGTTAAAGTAGACGATAGCGATAATTCTCCGGGATGGAAATTTGCACAGTGGGAAATGAAAGGCGTGCCACTGCGTTTAGAGATAGGCCCAAAAGATATTGAAAACAACCAATGTATAATTGCAAGAAGAGATAACGGCGAAAAATGCACCGTTAGTTTGGACGATATTGAAAGCACAATTCCCGATATTTTGAAAGACTATGCGAGCAACTTATTTAAACGCGCCGAAGAAAACAGGCAAAAACGCACGTTTGTATGCAAAGATATGCAAGACATTATAAAAACAGCAAATAGCCAAAACTGCTACATTAAAACTATGTGGTGCGGAGACTTAGAGTGCGAAGAAATGATGAAAGAAAAAGCAGGCCTAACAAGCCGCTGTATTCCTTTTGAGCAAGAAAATGTTAGCGATGTTTGCCCTTGTTGCAATAAAGCAGCGCAAAAAATGGTAGTTTGGGGCAAGGCGTATTAGTTTAATTCCTTTAAAAATTTTATAAAACAATTATATACTGCCGGCGTTAAGTTAATTTTACAATCAATGTTTGTACATAAACTTAACGTTGGCGGTTTTTCTTTGTTTTGTGCGTTTTACAAGTGCAGTTTTATGCATTTATGTAGCATGTTGCACATAGTAATGTATATATTTTGCTTAATATATATTAATATCGCCGTGCACCATTTAAAAAAGCACTAATTTAGCCATTTTTTGTAATTAAATGTAATAAATTTTTAGCACATTTAAATGTAAAATTTGCTGTTTTTTGCTTTACAAAACTTTTTAAAAAAGTTATAGTATATAAGAGAGGTTAATATAATATATTTTACTGCATATGTTTTTATTATTTAAGTGTGTATAAAACGTTATAATCATGTTTAACCAATAATAATATATGCAAATTATATGGTATATGTTTAAAGGAGAGTAACAATGCAACTAAAAAAAATATTTGCGGTTATGTTGGCGTTTGTGCTTGTGTGCATAATGGCAACATCATGTAGTATGCTTAACTTATCGCAAGGCGATGAAACTACAGAAAACAATAACAACGGTGATAGCAGCGCACCACCCGTGGAAGAACCTGTTATACCTTATGAGCCAAACGTGCTAACTGGCGAGAAAGAAGACGGTGAATATCCGCAATCTACACGTTTTGCCGCTTATATGGTAAATAACATTTCTAATACATACGAGCAAAACGCACGCCCTCAATGGGGTATAGGCAGCGCCGAGGTTTTAGTAGAAATACTAGTTGAAGGCGGTATTACCAGGTTTATGGCTTTGTTTAGCGATTACGCCGAAACACCGCAAATTGGGCCTATACGTTCAGCCAGAGACCAGTTTTTCCAACTAATAATGCCTTTCCAAGCACTTTATGTTCACGAGGGTGAATCAGGTGTTCAAGAGCAGTTCCGCTTGCTTTATAATTACAGCGATTTAGATTTTAACCTTGGTAGCTACTACTTATTAAGAGACAGCGAAAGACAAGCAACCGGCGTTGCAATAGAGCACACTGCATATACAGACGCAGAACAAGTGCAAGATATTATTGGAATAAACTCCACAGACATGGAGCGTATATATACAAGTACAATTTTTAACTTTATGCATTACGATGACCCTGCGCGCCAATTAACAGGCGATGTTAACGGGGCAAACAGCCTTGCCGCAAAAGTTGATATTCACCACTCTGACTATTACAGAACATATTTTGATTATGACGAAGCAAGCGGCAAATATTTAATGAGCCAATACAGCAATAAATTAAAAGACATACATACAACAGTAGACGCAAATAACAACGAACAACTTAGTTTTGAAAATGTGCTTGTTTTATTTACAGAAATTGAAACAGCAACCGGGCACGAATCTTCCGGCTTACAATACGTTGAATATGGTTTTGGCAGCGTAGGGTACTATTTTTCTAACGGCCAAGCAGAAGAAGTTCGCTGGGTAAAA
>CAYJDK010000072.1:0-2402 GCA_964368905.1 uncultured Bacteroides sp. | reverse complement strand
CCTGAAAATGTTCTTAGAATACAAGATAAATTTGGCAACGGCACAGACATTCAAATTAACCCGGGTAAAACTTATTTAACTTTTGTAGACTATGATATGGCAGAATTATTTACATATTACTCAGGCCTTGACACAAGTACAGACAGTACAACAGATAGCACTGAAGGCGCTGAAAGTGTTCCTGACACAAGTACTGCAGGGTAAGCTATATAAAATTTATTTAAAATAAAGGCACACGCACACTGCTAAAAATGTGCGTGTGCTTAGCATATTGAATGGGAGATGATTCTTATAAAGAGGCTTTTAGCTTTTTTAACGGCTATATTTATTGTAACATTAAGTTTTACATCTTGTAACAATGAACAAACCGTTACACCCGAAGATTCAGAAAACTTAACACCGGCAACGCAAATGCTTGTTGGTGCAACAGAGCTGGACATTAACCCTTTAACAGGTGAAGAACTTGAAAGTAGCGAAGCTGCCGGCACAAGGCCAATTGCAATAATGGTTAACAACTCTGAGGTTTCCTTGCCTCAAAGAGGCCTTGCAAGCGCCGATGCAATATTAGAAATGGGCACAGAAGGCGGCATTACAAGGTTGATGGCGTTTTACTCTCAAGTTGAGGACATACCACAAGTTGGAAGTGTTCGCTCTGCAAGAGACCAGCACTTGCAATTTGCAATGCCATTAAATGCTATTGTAGTACATATTGGTACAAGCGTTTATGCGTCTAACTTATTAAACACCTATTCTTACAAAACAATAGACGGACGCTACCAAGGCACAACGTCTTTTTGGTTTGATGAATTGCGTGCAACGTCAAGGGCGCAAGAACACTGCTGGTATACAGACGCAGCGCTAATTCAAACAGGCATAAGCCAGTTAGGAATTGAAACACAAGGCAAAGGGTACCCTATTGTTAACTTTACAAGCAAGCCCGATGATGTATATACCCCAAAAGACGGCGAGTCTCTTAATGTTGAGTTTAAGTTTTCTGATTTTAACACAACATCGTTTACATATAATTCAGAAACATCTATGTATAACAAATTTGTTTATGGCGCCGCACACAGCGACGAAGAGGGCGACCAGTTAGCTTTTGACAATGTTATTTTATTATTTTCACACGTTGGCCTTAAAGACGATAATTATTGTAGCGATTATGATTTAATATCAGGAACGGGTTATTATATTTACGGCGGTGCACATGAAAAAATTACATGGGAAAAAGGCGCACCGGACAGCCCGCTTATAATAAGCGATGCAAATGGCAGAGAACTTGATATTAACACCGGCAAAACTTATATAGGTGTTGTAGCTATGGAGTTTGAAAGCACAATAGACTTAAATAAAGGCGCGCCTGCGGCATAATATTTATTATGCGTTTGCAAATCTCAGGCTAATTACACATGCAACTTTATTAACATAAAAAAGCCTTGAACTTTTATTAAAAAGTTCAAGGCTTTTTATATGCTGTATTTGTAGCTAAAACCTACCGGGCTAATACAACATTGCTCAGCGCAAAACATGCTTCATAAATGTGTTTATAATCCGAATTTCAAGGTTTGCTTTAACATTTTAGCGCATACCAAAATTAAAACCATGCTCAATTTTTTAATGTCCGTCTTTTTTCCATGCGCCATTTTTTTCTGTGGGTTCTTGTAAAACGTCGTTTGTGTCAATGTTTTTAGGTGCTGTTGTGCCGTCGTCTGTAAGGCCGGCAAGTGCAAGCAAGCGTGCCTCTGCGCGCGCCGCCGCCTCTGATGCCCTTGTTGCGGCGTCGTTTGCCGCTGTTACTGCCGCCGTTGCATTTTCTTTGCTTTTTGCAACTTCGGCATTATGCTTTTTAATTTTCTCCATATCTTCTGCAGAGTACTTTGGTTTTATTATCTTTTCTTCATATAACATTTTTGCTTTAGCATAAGGAGACATCTGCTTGTTTTCATTGTTGCTAGCTTCTTCGTTTTGCCTTACAACATTTTGTGGCATAATATTTTCCGGCGCCTTATTTTCAGCTGTTTTTGGTTTTTTAAGCTCTTCCATTTTTTGTTTTGCAAGCGCAAGGCTTGCCGCGCGATACGCTGCTTGTTCTGCCGCTTGTTTTTCGTTTTGCTTTTTAAATAAATCTGCATAATTTGTTTTTTTCTTTGCAGGCTTTGCGTTTGTTTCAGTATTTAAAGTATTTGGCTGTTGCACAACGTTATTATACGGTGTTTGCTGTACAAAATTGTTTGTATTACTAATATTTAAAGGGCCTTGTGTGCTTTGTTTTTCAAAGTTATTTTCCCTATTTAAGTTAGGGTTTACGGCCGGCTGTAAAGGCATACTTTGTTGCGGTATAACATTGTTTTGCTGTGGCTGCACTGTGTTTTGTTGTGGTGTAAAATTATTTTGCTGTGGCT
>CAYJDK010000071.1:4924-9264 GCA_964368905.1 uncultured Bacteroides sp. | reverse complement strand
TGGGAAAGTATAAATAAATGTGAAATATTCTAATGAATGTGTTAAGTATATCATTTTAAATTTAAATGTCAAATAAAAAAAGTTGAAAATAATTAAATAATGTGTTTACATATTGCCAAAAACTTTATATAATAAATACAAAGATAAAATTTCTATTTATTTTTTTAAAAAATTAAATAAAAGAAAGATTGTGCTTAAAAATATTTGTTGTTTCAAAGGAGAAAAACAATGGACGATCTAGATAAAAAAATACTGCAGTTACTTGCTCAAGATGCAAGAATGACGGTAAAGGACATTGCGTATAAAATATCGCTTACAAGCCCTGCGGTTAGCCAGCGCATTAAAAGAATGGAAGAAACAGGCGTTATAAAAGGCTATACCACGGTTATTGGCGACAATAATGCCGAAAAAACTATTAGTGCAATTATAAATATTTCTGTGCAGCCAAAAGATAAAGAAAAATTTTTTAAGCTTATAAATAGTAACGTTAGTGTTAGGCGTTGCCATCATGTTACGGGCAATTATAGTTATATACTATCAATAAAATGTTACAACATGCTCCAAATAGAACAACTTATTAATGAGTTTCAACAATTAGGCCAAACAAATACACAAATTGTTTTGTCTACGCCTATTGACCGCTTTGCAGATTTAGAATTTATGATTACAGAGAGTATTCAATAAATATATTGACGATTGTTTACTATAGGCGTAAAATGTTATAGTAAATAATTTGTTATATGCAATGTAATATGTTGCATAGTAAAAGAATTAACATTAAAAATGCAATTAAAGCATTTTAAAATATAGCTTTAAACACTTTATAAATTAGTTAAAGTGTTATAACAATGTAGTAAAGGAGTAAAAAATGAAAAACAGCGAAAAAAATATGGAGCAGATAGTAAACCTTTGTAAAAACAGAGGGTTTGTATATCCCGGCAGTGAAATATACGGCGGCCTTGCAAATAGTTGGGACTTTGGCCCTCTTGGTGTGGAATTTAAAAACAACGTAAAAAAAGCATGGTGGAAAAAATTTGTGCAAGAATCAAAACACAACGTTGGGCTTGATTCTGCAATATTAATGAACCCTCAAACTTGGGTAACTAGTGGACATGTAGGAGGTTTTTCAGACCCTCTTATGGACTGTAAATCTTGCCGCTCTCGCCACAGGGCCGATAAACTAATAGAAGATGCAAACGGTAAAGCTGAAGGAATGTCTTTTGAGCAAATGAGCGAGTATATTGCTGAAAATGATATAGCTTGCCCACAGTGCGGCAGTAAAGATTTTACAGATATACGTAAATTTAATTTGATGTTTAAAACATTTATGGGCGTAACAGAACAAGCTAAAAACGAGGTGTATTTGCGCCCTGAAACAGCACAAGGCATTTTTGTTAATTATGCAAATATTCAAAGAACTACAAGAAAAAAACTACCGTTTGGTGTTTGTCAAATTGGTAAATCGTTTAGAAATGAAATAACCCCCGGCAACTTTATTTTCCGCACAAGAGAGTTTGAACAAATGGAACTTGAATTCTTTTGCAAACCGGATACTGATCTTGAGTGGTTTTATTATTGGAAAGACTACTGCGCTAATTTCTTAATAAGCCTTAACATGAAAAAAGAAAACATGCGCATGAGAGACCATGAAAAAGAAGAACTTTCGTTTTATTCTAAAGCTACAACAGATATTGAATATTTGTTCCCGTTTGGTTGGGGCGAACTTTGGGGCATTGCAGATAGAACTAATTATGACTTAGGGCGCCATCAAGAAGAAAGCGGAAAAAGCCTTGAATATTATGATACAGAGACAAATGAACATTATATTCCGTATGTTGTTGAGCCTAGCCTTGGAGCAGATAGGGTTACGCTTGCGTTTTTATGCGAGGCATATGATGAAGAAGTTGTGGACGAAAGTAAAAACGATACTCGTGTAGTTATGCGTTTTCATCCGGCGCTTGCACCGTTTAAAGCTTGTGTTTTGCCATTAAGCAAAAAACTGGGAGCTAAAGCTGAAGAAATTCATACAGAACTTTCAAAATACTTTATGGTAGACTATGATGAGGCAGGTTCTATTGGTAAACGTTACCGCCGCCAAGATGAAATTGGCACACCATTTTGCATTACTGTTGACTTTGAAACAGTAGGAGATACGGAAAAA
Organism: uncultured Bacteroides sp.; assembly: GCA_964368905.1. Classification (GTDB taxonomy): domain Bacteria; phylum Bacillota; class Clostridia; order Oscillospirales; family Ruminococcaceae; genus Ruthenibacterium. Next base: position 7,103 of record CAYJDK010000071.1, on the reverse strand, counting down.
CAAGCAGATAACTGTGTTACTATTCGCGAGCGAGATACAATGGACCAAGTTAGGGTTCCAATTGAAAAATTGCGTGAATATATACAAGAAAAAATTGAGTTTTAAGTGTGATTAATATGGATTGGACAGATTTGCAAATAACGGTTCCCACAAAGTATTCCGAAACAGCTCAAAATGTAGCGTTTTCAATATTTGAGGGCGGATTTTATGTTGAAGATTATTCAGATATGGAACAGCAAGTTCTTGAAATAGCACGCATAGATTTGATAGACGAAGATTTAATAAATAAAGACAGAGAAAATATTACAATACATGCATATGTGGCTAAAGAAAACAACATAGCACAAATTTTGCAGCTTGTGCAAAGCCGTATGTTACAGCAAGATATACCTTTTACTTTAAACACAAAGGGCATAAAGCAAGAAGATTGGGAAAAAGGATGGAAAGCATATTATCACCCAATAGACATAGGAAAAAGGCTTGCGGTAGTTCCCAGTTGGCAAGAATATGAAACAGAAAGGGTTAAAATTATACTTGACCCCGGCATGGCTTTTGGGACAGGCACGCATGAAACGACAGCGCTTTGCCTGAGCATACTTGATGAAATAATTAAAGGCGGAGAACGCGTGCTTGATATTGGCACAGGAAGCGGAATATTGGCAATTGCGGCAATAAAGCTTGGTGCAAAAAATGCTTTGGGCGTTGATATTGACCCAATGTGTGTAAGAGTTGCAAGCGAAAATGCACGCATAAATGAAATTAATGATAAATTTGATGTTAAAATAGGCGATTTATCAAAGCAAGTAAGCGGAAAATACAATGTTATATGTGCAAATATTGTTGCTAATGCAATTAAAGAGTTAGTGGCTTTTATTCCACCGTTACTATGTGATAACGGCTTATTTATAGCTAGCGGAATAATTGATACTAGATGTGACGAAGTTGTTAATGCGGTTATAGACGCAGGGCTGCATATAAATGAAATTAAACATGACGGTGGCTGGGTGGCATTAATTAGCTCTCATACCGGGTTATAAAGCAAATGTTATGGCAATAAGTGTGAAACTGCGTATATTTAACATATAAAAAATGTGCATTTTATGCTGTTTTTAGGTGTTTTTACACAATAAGTATTTATTACAATGTGATTATTTTTAAAATTTAAAACAATAAATAAAGCAAAACATTAGTTACTTACTAATGTTTTGCTTTTGTTTTGTTTATTAAACTAGCATTTATTATAAAATGGTGTTATAAAGTAAACAATAATATATTTACTTTAAAAAAATGCATTTTTACAATTAAATAAATGCATTTTTATATTGGAAATATTGCTATTTTATGGTATAATAAAAATGTTATTGTGGAAAATAGTGTGCATTTTTAAAAATACATATATTTTTGCACAAAAAATAAAATAATTATATTTTTTGTCACGAAAACGTGTACTGCAAACGTGAAATTAATATTTTGTATTATTATAAAAACATTGTCGCTTTATTTGATGAAAAATTATTAATTGCGGCAGATGGGAGATTTATATGTCTAATTCTGTTTTTAAAGGTAAAACTTTACTAATTACAGGGGGTACAGGTTCTTTTGGTAATGCTGTGTTGCAGCGTTTTTTGCAAACGGATATTGCGCAGATTAGAATTTTTTCAAGAGATGAAAAAAAGCAAGATGATATGCGCCATGAATTTCAAATGAACTACCCGCAACATGCAGCCAAACTAAAATTTTATATTGGCGATGTTAGAAATATAGACAGTATTAGGGGCGCTGTGCGTGGAGTGGATTATATTTTTCATGCGGCGGCGTTAAAGCAAGTGCCAAGTTGTGAGTTTTTTCCAATGGAGGCAGTGCGCACAAATGTTTTAGGCACAGAAAATGTTTTAACAGCTGCAATAGATGCAGGGGTTAAACGCATTGTTTGCCTTTCAACAGACAAAGCGGCGTACCCAATAAATGCAATGGGTATAAGTAAAGCAATGATGGAAAAAGTTATTTGCGCCAAAGCAAGAGATACAGAGGCAGAGCAAACAACAATTTGTTGTACTCGTTACGGTAATGTAATGTGCAGCAGGGGTAGTGTAATACCGCTTTTTATAGAGCAAATAAAAGCAGGCAAACCCATTACTGTAACAGACCCTGAAATGACACGTTTTTTAATGAATTTAGA
>CAYJDK010000071.1:0-4914 GCA_964368905.1 uncultured Bacteroides sp. | reverse complement strand
CCTTGTTTTGTTTGCTTTTGAACACGCAAACCCGGGAGATTTGTTTATACAAAAAGCACCTGCATGCACAATATTAGACCTTGCAAAAGGCGTGCAAAAACTTTTTGGAGACACAGGTATTTCTGTTATAGGCACACGCCACGGCGAAAAACTTTACGAAACACTTATGACAAGAGAAGAAAATTTGAAAGCAACAGACATGGGAAATTATTATAGGGTTGCAGCAGATGTTAGAGATTTAAACTACGACAAATACTTTGAAGACGGGCAAGTTTTAACAGAGGGCGAAGAGTCTTACACAAGCCATAACACTAACCGTTTAGACATTGATGGAGTAGTAGAAAAGCTGTTAACCAACACATATGTAGTTCAGGAGCTTGAAAAAAATGGATAAAAAAGATTTGCCGATTTTAATAACGGGGGCCAATGGCTTTGTTGGTAAAAATTTAACTGTCCAATTAAAAAATTGCGGATATAACGACGTAATGCTCTTTGATATAGATAACACAGACGAGGAATTGGGCATATACGCAAAAAGGGCAAGTTTTGTTTTTCATTTAGCAGGCGTAAACCGCCCAAAAGATGTAAATGAGTTTTATAAAGGCAACAGAGATTTAACAGACAACTTGTTGCAAATGTTAAAAGAACACAACAACAAAGCGCCTGTTTTATTAACAAGCAGTGTTCAAGCAGAGCTTGATAACGATTACGGCAAAAGTAAGCGCGAGGCAGAAAACATTTTGTTTGAATATGAAAAGCAAACAGGTGCGCCGGCTTTGATATACCGTATGCCGGGAGTTTTTGGTAAATGGTGCAGGCCGTCTTACAACAGTGTTGTAGCAACATTTTGCCACAACATTGCAAATAATTTACCAATTGAAATACGCGATGAGAGCTACAGTTTACCGCTTGTTTATATAGATGATGTTGTTAATACGTTTATAAATGCATTAGAAAATGTGCAAGGCATAACACGTGATAAAAACGGAATTTGTAAAATGGATTGCAGCGTTTATAATGTTTCTTTAGGTGAAATTGCTGCCTTAATAAAAGGATTTAAAAAAAGCAGAGATAACTTTTATTTGCAAGACATGGGTAGTGAGTTTTCAAAAAAACTTTATGCAACATATTTGTCTTATTTGCCTACCCAAGATTTTTCTTACCCGCTAATAATGAATTGCGACGATAGAGGAAGCTTTACAGAGTTAATGAAAACAGACGATAAAGGACAAGTTTCTGTAAACATAATAAAACCGGGAATAGTAAAAGGAAACCATTGGCACAACACAAAAAATGAAAAATTCATTGTGGTTAAAGGCACGGGTGTTGTTAGGTTTCGCAAAATTAATTGCGAGCAAGTTATAGAATATAATGTAAGCGGAGAAAAAATGCAAGTAGTAGATATTCCCACAGGATACACACATAATATTGAGAACATTGGTGAAGATGACATGGTAACAGTTATGTGGGCTAATGAAGTTTTTGATAAGCAAAACCCAGATACATATTTTGAACCAGTATAACAAATATTTTTTGGAGGCTGACAAATTGCAAAAATTAAAAGTTATGACAATAGTAGGAACAAGGCCGGAGATAATTAGGCTTTCCGAAGTTATAAAATGTTGCGATAAATATTTTGAGCATATACTTGTGCACACAGGGCAAAACTATGATTACACATTAAACGGTGTGTTTTTTGAAGATTTGAATTTGCGCGCACCTGATTATTACCTTGAAAGCGTTGGAAAAGATTTGGGCGAGACAATGGGCAATATTATAGCTAAAAGTTATGATTTGATGCAGAAACTTGAGCCGCAAGCAGTGCTTTTATTGGGAGATACAAACAGTGCACTGTCTGCAATAAGTGCCAAAAGGCTTAAAATACCTATTTTCCATATGGAAGCAGGCAACCGCTGTTGGGACTGGAATGTTAGCGAAATGATTAACCGCAAAATTGTGGACCATATAAGCGATATAAATTTGCCGTATACCGAACATAGCCGTAGGTATTTGTTGAGCGAGGGAATAGACGGTAAAACTATATTTGTAACGGGAAGCCCAATGCGTGAAGTGTTAAAGGCGCACGAGCAGAAAATAGAACAAAGCGATGTTTTAGATAGGCTTAATTTGCAAAAGAGAAAGTATATTTTATTAAGTGCCCACAGAGAAGAAAATATTGACAATGAAAATAACTTTATGAGTTTAATGCAAGCTGTTAACAGTATAGCCGAACAATACAACATGCCTATCATTTACTCTTGCCACCCACGTAGTAAAAAGTATATTGAAAAGCGTGAATTTAAGTTCCACCCGCTTGTGCAATCTTTGCAACCGTTTGGTTTTTTAGATTACAATAAACTACAAAAAAATGCATATTGCGTTTTAAGCGATAGCGGAACATTAAGCGAAGAAAGTGCAATGTTAAATTTTGCCGCAGTGCTTATTAGAACATCAACAGAAAGACCAGAAGTGCTTGATAAAGGCAGTGTTGTTGTTGGCGGCATAAGCGGGCAAGAAGTTAAGCAAGCAATGGACCTTGCTGTTTCAATGTATGACGCAGGCGAGCCATACGTTATGGCAGAAGATTATGCAGACAAGAATGTGTCTGTAAAAGTTGTAAAAATAATACAAAGTTATACAGAGATTGTAAATAAAACAGTTTGGTTGAAATAGTGCTTTTTTATTTAGTATTCGGTTGTAAAAGCAATTAATTTTAAAAAATGTAAATTTTACACGGAGGCATACATGGCAAAAAGAATATTAGTGGTAACACAGCATTATTGGCCTGAAAATTTTCGTATAAACGCGAATGGTTTGAAGGCTATAATTACAGTGGGCCTAAATTTGAAATTCACGAAGGGATACAAATTTTTAGGTGCAAAGAAATTAAACGCAAAAACAATACAAATTTGCGTATATTTTTAAATTATGTGTCGTTTCCCTTTTTTGCACTGTTTAACTTACCAAGGCTTAATAAATATAAATACGATGCTGTTTTTTGTTACAATACAAGCCCTGTAATAATGATGTTTCCGGCAATAGTATATGCTAAAATTAAAAAAGTGCCGCTTACAACATACGTGCTAGATTTGTGGCCGGATAACCTTTACACAACATTAGAGGTTAAAAATAAATTTATGCGTGGCATTGCTAAAAGTGTTTCGCATTGGTTTTACAAAAGGTGTGATAAACTTATATCTCTATCGCAAAGTATGCTTGAAAAAGTTAGGGAGATTTCTCCAAAATCACAGCATGCCGTAATTTTTCAACACTGTGAAGATTTGTATTTTGAAAAACCAACAAGCGATGAAATAAAAAAACAATTTGAAGGCAAATTTAATGTGCTTTTTGCAGGCAATATTAGCCCGGCTCAAAATTTAGGCATGCTTTTAGAGTGTGCAAAAATTTTAAAACAGCATAACAATACATCGGTACACTTTATTATTGTGGGAGACGGCATGAGCCGCATACAATTACAAAAAGAAATTGAAACGGCTGATGCTTGCGAATATTTTACGTTTACAGGGCAAAAACCCGTTGAAGAAATGCCAAGTTATTTTGCAGCAGCGCAGGCATTGTTTGTTGCGTATTCAAACGAGGAAAGCCTTAATATAGCAATACCGGCAAAACTAGCCAGTTATTTTGCGGCCGGCAAGCCTTGCCTTGTATCTTTAGGTGGAGAAGGCGCAAGTGCTACAAAAAACTCCGGCGCCGGGCTTGCAAGTGATAGCGGCGATGTTATAGCTCTTTATAACAATATAGTAAAAATGCAAAAAATGACCGATAATGAATTAGAGGAAATGGGCGCAAATGCACGCGCTTTTTGCGAAGAAAATTTTAAAAGAGATTTAATATTAAAAAAATTAGAAAAATTTATATTGTGTGAGTAATTAGTGTGATATAAATTGAAATATGTAATAACCGAAAAAATTGATAATAAAAAATATAACAAATAACTCTAAAAGGAGCAAAATGTGAAGGTTCTTGTAATTATACCTTGTTATAATGAGGAAAAAAACATAGAACGTGTTATAAAGCGTTTAAAAAATACAGCGCCGAATGTAGATTATGTAATTGTTAATGATTGCTCTACCGACGGCAGTGAATTAGTTTGTAAAAACAATAATTACAATTATTTGTCTTTGCCTGTTAATTTAGGAATTGGCGGCGGAGTGCAAAGCGGTTATTTATATGCAAAACAAAACGGTTATGATATATCCGTTCAAATGGACGGAGACGGACAGCACAACCCTAAATATCTTGAAAAAGTTATTTCTACTGTTGCAAACGGCGACGCAGACATGTGTAATGGAAGCAGGTTTATTAATAAAGAGGGCTATCAAACAAGTTTTATGCGCAGGTTTGGAATTAATGTGCTAAGTGTATTAATAAGAATACTATGCGGTGCAAAAATTAAAGATACTACAAGCGGTTTTAGGGCATGTAATAAAGAGTTAATATATTATTTTGCCAGCCATTATGCACAAGACTACCCTGAACCTGAAGCAATAATTTCGGCCGTTATGGGCGGGTGGAGAGTTAAAGAAGCTCCCGTTGTAATGGAAGAAAGAATGGAAGGGCTTTCTTCCATTGGGCCACTTAAGTCTGTTCATTATATGGTAAAGGTTATACTTGCTTTAATGGTTTTTAGGCTTACACAGCAAAAAAAGCAAAGGAGGAATGCCGGCAATGAACATTGATAGTATTGCACCTGTAACGCGTATAGTTTTAATAGTAAGTGCGTTTATTTATTTGTTTTTAATTCTATTTTTATTAAAGAAAAAAAAGTTAACTGTAAGATATGCAATTATTTGGCTTTTTTCTTCGTTTGCTTTTATAATATTTGCGGTTGTTCCTTATACGGTTTTTGTGTTAAGAGACTTGCTAAAAATGGAAATGCCCGTTAATGTGGTG
>CAYJDK010000070.1:0-9292 GCA_964368905.1 uncultured Bacteroides sp. | reverse complement strand
AATATAAATAACACGCAGTGTTATTTATTGGCATATTTCGGCGGTTGTGCTCAAGAGCACGAGCCGAAAGCCATAGAATAAAATATTTATGTTAGCGAAGCTAATATAAATTAATGTCTACTTGCATCTCTGTGAACAATAGTTGGTGCATAGCCTAAAGATTTTACAAACTCCTCAAATTTTAATGCAAAAGTAACACTTCTATGTTTACCGCCTGTGCACCCAATAGCAACTGTTAACTGGCTTTTACCCTCTTTAACGTATAACGGCAAAGAATACCGCAACAAGTCTTGCATACATTTTAAAAGCCCTTGAGCCTCTTCGCTTTTCATTACAAAGTCATAAACCTCTCGGTCAAGGCCTGTTTTATTTTTTAACTCTTTAATGTAAAATGGGTTAGGCAAACACCTAACATCAAATATTATGTCTGCCTCTTTTGGTGGGTCGTATTTAAACCCAAATGATATTATAGAAAGGTTCATTGCATCTGATGATTTAGCAACAAAAAAAGAAACTACTCTATCTTTTAGTTGAGATGTTGAAAAAAACGAAGTGTCTATTTTGTAATTTGCTTGTTCCATTAACGGGCTTAAAATCTCTTGTTCTTTAAAAAGTGCTTCTTTTGTTGAAATTTGTGTAGATATGCTTATAGGATGACGCCTTCTTGTTTCTCTGTACCTTCTTTCAAGTACATCAATTTGAGCATCTAAAAACAATATTTTATAAGTTAGGTTCTTTTCTTTAAGCTGTATAAGCGCTTTTTCAATATCGCTTTTTGTTCTCGCGCCTCTAATGTCAAGCACAATTGCAATTCTCTCAATCGGGTTTTCACTTTTAAGAGAAAAATCCACAAACTTTGCAATTAAGTCTGCCGGAATATTATCAATACAAAAAAAACCAATATCTTCAAGTGCATTCATCGCAAGCGATTTACCTGCACCTGATAACCCTGTTACTATTAGCATGTTCATTTTGCCATTACCTCTTGAAGATTTATATGTTTATTTAATTAGTGTATAATTTTAAATGTAAACTTAATGCTTAATTATGCTGTTTTTTATTTCATCATAAGCACTATTTAACAACTCTAATTTCTCTTTCTAAATTAAAGCCTGTGTCATTTTTAACTTTTTCACAAACGTACTGTGATAAGTCTAAAACGTCTTTACAAGTTGCTCCACCTATATTTACAACAAAGCCACAATGCTTAGTGCTAATTTGAGCACCACCTACCGTAAATCCTTTTAGCCCGCATTGCTCAATTAATGCGCCCGCAAACGCACCTTTGGGGCGTTTAAAAGTACTACCTGCACTTGGCATATCAAGTGGTTGTTTTTCTACTCTTCTTTTAGCAAAATCATTCATTTTAAAAGTAATATCTTCAGTATTTCCGGGCTTAAGGCAAAAAACAGCTTTAATAATACACCATTTTTTTATCTCAAAAACAGATGTCCTATACCCTAACATTAATTCAGATGCAGGTAGTTCTAAAACCTTTGCATTTTCATCTAAAAATGTAACACTTTTTAATACGTCTTTAATTTCACCATCATATGCACCTGCATTCATGTAAACAGCTCCGCCAACGTTTCCCGGTATTCCAAAAGCAAATTCTAAACCGGTTAAAGCGTTTTTTGCAGCAACCTTGCTTAAATTTGAAAGCGATGCACCGGCAAATACGGTTATTTCATTTTTTTCAATTTCAATTGTATTAAAAAAGTCTCCTATATGAATAATAACACCATTATATCCGTCATCACTAAAAAGTATGTTAGAGCCCTTACCTAAAATATAATATTTTACGCTTTGCTCGTTACATATACTTATAACACTTTGTAATTGTTCTATTGTTTTTGGTGTGCAAAGAACCTTAGTGTTTCCACCTATTTTAAAAGTTGTATATTTTGCAAGTGGTGCATTTAAAATAAACTCAATATTATTTTCGTTTAGTTTTTTTGCAACACAGTCTATTCCAGGCATATAAAAGTTCTCCATTCTTGGTTTAAATGCATTATATAATTATTATATGATAATTGACATCATATTAATGATAACATTTTAATCTATTGCAAGCCCTAAATTGCTCATAAGCTCTTCTGCTGCATTATAGCCCATTTTCTTTTGTCTGTTATTAATTGCAGCCGCCTCTAGTATTACTGCAAGGTTTCTTCCCGGCATAACAGGTATTACAGTGCTTGGTATATCAATGCCCAAAATATCGGTTGTATCAACTTCAAGGCCTGTTCTGCTATAACTTTTTGTTTTATCCCAAGGTTCAAGCTTAATAATCAAGTCTATTTTTTCGCTTAATTTAACTGCACCACTGCCAAAAACACGTGCAACATTAATTAAACCTACGCCCCTAAGTTCTATAAAATACCTAATATTATCCGGCGCTGTACCAACTATTGTTCTATTAGATACTCGCCTTAATTCCACGGCATCATCTGCAATAAGCCTGTGTCCACGTTTTAAAAGTTCAATGGCTGTTTCGCTTTTACCAACACCGCTATCACCAAATATAAGCAAGCCCTCTCCATAAACTTCTACAAGCACGCCATGCCTTGTTATTCTTTGTGCAAGCTCTACACTAAGTAACGATATAAGGGAACTCATCATTACTGAGGTATTCTCAGAAGTTCTTACAAGAGGAACCTCATGTTTTTTTGCAAATTCTATAAGATCATCAAATATTTCAAGGTTCCTTGTTATTATTACAGCAGGTGGTTTTGCGGTAAATAATGTATTAATATGTTTTCGCCTAACATCATTTTCTAAAGTTTGCAAATAACCCATTTCTGCATTTCCAAGAATTTGCACACGGTCTGTGTCAAAAAATTCATCGTAGCCCGTTAATAATAATCCCGGCCTATTTACGTCAGAGGATACAATTGACAATTCGCACAATTCGCGTGGCGCATAAATTACTTCAAGGTTAAATTCCTTTACTATTTTTTCAAGCGAAACACTAAATTTTGGCATAAAAATCCCCATTCTGCCGCCGTAAATTTTAAATAAATGACATCTTTAATTAGCGGCAAAAAGATATCATTTTACTTTGAACATCTCATAATTGTAAAAATATAATAATATATAAGTCTATTATATAACAATTGTTACTTATGTGCAATTTTAATTTTAACTTTATTTATAAAAATACACAAAAATATTACCCACTACAAAATTTTATTTGTAGTGGGTAATATAAAATTTGCATTAAAATATTTAAAAATAAAATTTAAGTTAAACTAAAATAATTATTTGGCGTTGAATACCCTGTTCTTTTCCCCGATAACAAGAAAATAGATATCATTTTTGCAGCATACAATATACTGTTAATTTCTTTTTCGCTCCATACACGGGTACGCGTGCAATCGTCAAGGCCTAAAAATAATTTAACAACACCTTTTTCTCGTATTTGAACGTGTAAAAAAGATTTTATTCCTTGATCGTTCATTAAATCATAAGCTCCATCTGCTTTTAAAAGTCTTAAATCATTGCTGTAAAAAATTCCTTTTTCATCAGAATTTTTAAAAAAATCGGCTAATATTTCAGCAGTCAAATTTTGAAGGTTATCAATTTCAGGGTTAATTCCATTGTCGCACCATTCATATGTATTATGGTAAGTTTTACCGCCATCAAACGTTTCAAAAATATAACAACGGTCTGCGTTAGAACGCTTACCTATAAACTGCATTACGGCATTTAAAGAAGAATTTATTTCTTGAGTTTCATACATTAAATTAAAAACTGTTGAAACTAATTCAGCATCAAAGTAAGAATTTGCAATTCTGCTTGCATTTTCAAGTGTTGTTCTGTTTTTCATTGTACCGTCTAAAAACTCATCAGAATAAAATGTATAACAATCCTTACCTTTTAACTTAGATTGATAAAGAGCCTTGTCGGCTGATTTATACATTTCCTCAAACGTTGAACCATCTTTTGGATATAGTGCAATACCAATACTTCCTGATATTTTATAGTTTTTATTCTCGCCTGAATATGTATTTTGAAATGCTTTTGATATTTTTTGCGCTTTATCTTCTATTATATTTTGGTCATTAACATTTCTTAAAAAAACAATAAACTCATCGCCGCCAATTCTTCCAATTATGTCGGCGTTTCTAAAATAATTGCGTAAGTTTGAAGCAATTTCACTCAAAACTAAATCGCCAAAATGATGTCCTAAATTATCGTTAATCGCTTTAAAATTATCAATATCAACAATAAACATCGCATGGTTATTATCGTTTTGTTCTATAATAGAATCGGCAATTAATGTTTCTGCAGTAATTTTATTATAGCAATTTGTTAAAAGGTCTGTCCTTGATAGCACCTCAAGAGATTTTTGCTCATTTATATCTGCTGCCTTGCCAATAGTAAAAACAGGCTTTTTCCCATTATCAAAAATAGTATGAAAAGTAATTCTAAAATATTTTGCTGTGTTTTCCGGTGTTACAAATCTAACATCAACATTTTCATTTATCCCTTTTTTCATGTTTACAGCAAGTTGTTTAAACAATTCAATATCTTCCTCAAAAACAACGCCTTTTTCAATCATTGCATCAGGAAACAAGTATTTATCGTCAGTAAAGCCAAATATTTTATGTTCATTACCAAAAAATTGAATAAGAGACGTTCTTAAATCAAGGCTAAAAAACCATTCATCGGAAAGTTTAGTTATAGTGCTAAACAAATTTTTGTCAGGTATTTGGTTTAAAAAGTAATAATCAAAATTTTCGTTGTCAAAATTATCGGCAAGTTCAGGCTGTAAGTTTCTTGTAAATCCTGCCACAAGATCGTTACCGTTTTCATCTTTTACATCTAATTTAGCCAAGGTAATTTCGCAAGGTATCTCTTGGCCTGTTAACTTACAATGTAGCCATTTAAATTTAACAAAACCTTCAACAAAACACTTTTTTACTAATTCTTTTGCAGCATCCATGCTAACTCTGCCATCCGGCTGATACACAGGAGAAAGATTAAAAAATTCATTTAAATACTGTTCTTTATTATTAAGGTCAAACAATTTAACTGCTTGATTATTGCACATAATATTGTTTAAATTAACGTCCCATAAATTTAGGCAAAGCGGGGTTGATTCAATAATAGAATATAGTATAGTGTTATCATTTGGTTTTATATTATTTTGAATATTCACTACTTTCTCCTTACACTGCAACAAAGCATTATTTTAGCATATTATAAATTAACAAATCTATTTATAGTATTATAACAAAATTCGCATTGCAATAATATAAGCAATTTAAACAAACTTTGTAAAAATATTGCATATTATAGTTAATTTTTTAAATTAAACGTATTTTTTTATTAAATTTTAGTAAAAAACAAATAATTTTACTTAAATTTAACCAAAACACAACAAAAAAATTGTATTATCATGTTATTTTATGGTAAAATAATAAAAAAAAGTAAAAGAGGTGTATTTATGTACTTTGCAGATAATAACAGATATTCTAAAATGCAATACAGTAACAGCGGTAAAAGCGGTTTAAAATTACCTAAAATTTCATTAGGTCTGTGGCACAATTTTGGCACCGATGCTCATTTTGATTTAGCAAATAATTATGGGCCCATTCCGGGCAGTGCTGAAGCTAATTTTGGCAAAATATTAAAAAATGAGCTTAATGCTTATAGGGATGAGCTTGTTGTTTCAACAAAGGCAGGTTATTTAATGTGGGACGGCCCATATGGAGATTTTGGTAGCAGAAAGCATCTTCTTTCTAGTTTAGACCAAAGTTTAAAAAGGCTTGGGCTTGAATATGTTGATATATTTTATCACCATAGAATGGACCAAAATACTCCTCTTGAAGAGTCAATGTCTGCACTAAACCAAGCCGTAAAAAGCGGAACAGCAATTTATGCCGGCATTTCAAATTACGACAGAAAAACAACAAAGAAAGCAATGAAAATTTTAAAAGACCTTAATTGCCCATTTATTATAAACCAAGTTAAGTATTCAATGTTTAACAGAACTATTGAAACAGACAATTTACCATCTTTTGCAAAACAAGAAGGAGTTGGCATAATTGCATTTAGCCCTCTTGCACAGGGGCTACTAACAGACAGATATTTAAAAGGAATTCCAAACGACAGCAGAATTAAAACAGACGGAAGATTTTTAAACGAAAAATTACTTACTAAAGAACGTTTAAAACAAATAGAAAAATTAAATAAGCTAGCTGGTAAAAGAGGACAAACACTTGCCCAAATGGCGCTTAGTTGGGTTTTAAAAGACGACGCAATAACAAGTGTTTTAATAGGTGCGTCTAAGCCTTCTCAAGTGGTAGACAATGTAATGGCTGTTGAAAATTGCAAATTTACAAAGAGTGAAATTAGTAAAATAGATGAAATTACATTAACTTAAAATATAATTTTAAAAAGATGCTTACTGTAAAACAGCAAGCATCTTTTTTATTAAACACATAGTAAAAGCCTACATAATATACTTTTAAAGAATATTTTGTAGGCTTTTATTGATGATATCTACTGAATTTTCGCTCATTGCGAAAATAGAAATGCAATGTTTTATTGAAAACCACAAAAAACCTTGCACTTCTACAAGTCAAAAACGCCTTTTATGGTTTGATTGAGCTTTTTTTGGCTTGTTTGGCAGGCATTAATTAAATTATAAATCAGTTTTCCATAAACCATGTAAGTTGCAATATGCAAATGCAGCTTGCGGTTCGTCGTCTACAAAACTAAATTTAAATACCGGTGCAGCTCCTGTTAAACCAATTTTTCTTTGGCCACCGTTTTTTGTTTGAATGTACACAAAAGAAATTATATGTTCTTCTGTCATAGGGTGGTGTGTGCTTCCAACGTCAACGGTAAGAACATTACCCTCTTTTGTTACAACAGGTAAATGTTTTTCAACAGCAGCTTCTTTAGTGTTTGGAACAAGTTCAATCATTTTTTCTCCACAACAGTTAAGCGGAACACCCTTATTTTCAATAAGCCCTATAACATTGCCACAATGATTACATACAAAAAATTTATTAATTTCGCTCATAACATTTACCTCACTTATAATTTATTAGTTTATGATACATAAACCTTATATATGTTGATTATATGTAAAAAACACCCGGTTGTCAATGTAAATATAGTACAATATATTATATATTTTTAAAGCATATTAGCTATTTGACATATTTAAACTTTAAATGATATTATACTACTGTAAGTATTAAAATTATCACAACAATCATCTGTAAAGTAATTTTGCCTTACAGGTGGTTTTAGCAAAAAATTAAAAGGTGCATTATAATATATATGTTAAACAAACTTATACAATTAAATAATATGCTTATTGAAGAAATGCCTGAATATAAAAGCTATGCAGAAAATGTTAAAATAGATATTGAATCTCAAAGCACTTTACTGCGTAGCTTAATGAATATTCGTGCCCCTATGCAATTAAAAGAAGACTTTTTATTATTACAAGACGAATGGTTAAAGCATGAGTTAAAACAAAAAGGTAAAGTTCCAATTAATGATATTGAATTTGTAAAAAATAATCAAATTTACTTATGGCAAGGCGATATTACACGTTTAGATGTAGATGCAATAGTAAATGCGGCCAATAATAAATTACTTGGATGTTTTATTCCATGCCATAAATGTATTGATAATGCGATACATTATAGTGCCGGATTACAATTAAGGGATGAATGTAACAATATTATGCAGGCACAAGGTTTTGACGAGCCCACCGGAACTGCAAAAATAACAAAGGCATATAATTTACCATGTAAATTTGTGTTGCATACTGTTGGCCCAATAATTTACGATACTTTATTAACCAGTCACTGTGAATTACTTAAAAATTGCTATAAATCTTGTTTAGAGCTTGCAATAGATAATAATTTAAAATCAATAGCATTTTGTTGCATTTCTACAGGCGAATTTCGTTTTCCTAATAAACAAGCAGCAAAAATAGCAGTGCAAACTGTAAAACAAACTTTAAATAGAAAAAATTCAGATATAAAGGTGATTTTTAATGTGTTCAAAGATATCGACTTCTCAATATACTCAAAATTATTACAATGAAATTGAAAAAGCAAAAAGTTTAATTAACGATTATGACACGATTATTATTGGCGCAGGTTCAGGTCTTTCTTCTGCTGCCGGCCTTTTGTATACAGGAGAAAGATTTACATCGAATTTTTCGGATTTTATTAAGGCATACAATCTTACAGATATGTATTCTTCTGCATTTTACCCATTTAATAGTGCAGAAGTAGAATGGGCTTATTGGAGTAGGCACATAAATATTAATAGGTATGAACAAAATTTAAATAGTTTATATTATGATTTAAAAGAAATTATTAAAAATAAGAATTATTTTGTACTTACAACAAATGTTGATCATTGCTTTCAAAAGCATGGTTTTGATAAAACGCGCTTGTTTTACACACAGGGTGATTACGGCCTTTGGCAATGTAGCGTACCTTGTCACAACACCACATATGATAATTATAACGAAGTTAAAGAAATGATAAAACAGCAAAAAAATCTTAAGATACCAACTGAATTAATACCATATTGCCCAAAATGCAAAAAGCCTATGACAATGAATTTAAGAAAAGACAATTTTTTTGTAGAAGATGCAGGATGGATAGCTGCGAAAAACAGGTACGATAACTTTATAAAAAATAACATTAATGATAAAATTCTGTTTTTAGAATTAGGCGTTGGCGAAAACACGCCGGGTATTATTAAATACCCTTTCTGGCAATACACTTATAAGTTTGAAAATGCTAAATATATATGTATAAACTTAACCAGCTCATATGCGCCAAATGAAATTATTGATAAATCTATTTGTATTAAAGGTGATATTAAAACTGTAATTTCTCAATTAATTTAAAACATTTTTATATTACTTATAAACTTATGGTAGAATTTTTTTGGCAATATAAGTTATATGTAAATTAATTTTATTACATTTAAATTAAAACGGCAGTATGTACAAAAACAAATGCATAAATATACGTAAATAAAAAACAACGCTATATAGTAAGATATACCGTTGTTTTTTTTGTTGTGGAGTTGGCAATATAATACTTGCATTAACGTGTGCAAAAAAAATTACGCCTAAAACAAAATCTTATAGTGCGGTATAGTGTCCAGCTTCAAACTGGTATGACAGTAACTATAAAGGGCACAAAAAGCGCGCAAAAAAGACACCGAGCTTTACTCGATGCCTATTGGGTGCAGCTTCAAGCTGCTGGTTGCGGGAGCCGGATTTGAACCGAAGACCTTCGGG
>CAYJDK010000069.1:0-9307 GCA_964368905.1 uncultured Bacteroides sp. | reverse complement strand
ATAACAACGCTAACGTCGTTGCGCATGTCTTTTGGGAAAAGTGGGCGTATGGGCCTGTCTACAACACGGCTTGTTAAAACCGATTTTTCGCCGGGGCGGCCTTCTCTGCGCATAAAGCTACCGGGTATTCTGCCAACTGAGTAAATTTTCTCTTCAAAATCTACACTAAGAGGGAAAAAATCAATGCCTTCACGTGGTTTTTCGCTCATTGTTACGTTACAAAGAACGGCTGTGTCGCCATAGCGAACAAGGCAACTACCGCTTGAAAGGGCACACATTTTGCCTGTTTCAACAATAAATGGGCGGCCTGCCAATGTTGTTTCAAACACTTTAAAATCTTTAAAAGTTTCTTTTTGAGATGTAAAATCTGCCATAAATATATTCTCCGATTCTGCCGCAATTTAATAAGTGAGAGACAATACTTTTTTATTACTTAAAATAGCAAATAAGTTGTTTTATGCGGCGTTTAAAAAGTATTATCTTTGCCGATAACCGGCAGCGTACAAATTACCCTTTGCACTGTGTGGCGGCCTAAAGTTAATATTAATTAAAAGTTAGTTTTTATTTAATTTATAAAACTTTATGTTTAAATTTTAAAATTGCAATAAATTTTGTTAAAGCAATTGTGTTTAAAACCCCACGTTTTACCTCACCGTAATTTAGCAATAAATACAACGTTCTTTTAAAAAAGTTGTATTAAAAAAACGCTCTATTCATTGCTAACAATTTAGGTGTTTTTATAAATGTGCAAAAGGTAAAAAAATTTTATAGCGCTATAATGTTTATTATAACCGTATTATAATAAAATTAAGCATTGTACTATAAAATACATCAAGGCAAACGGCCAAAGCCGTTTGCCTTTAATAGTTATTATTTACGCAAGCCTAGCTTTGCAATAAGTGCACGGTAACGGTTAATGTCTTTTTTGTGCAAATAAGCAAGTAAATTGCGGCGGCGACCAACCATTTTTAAAAGGCCTCTTTGGCTGTGGTAGTCATGTTTGTTTTCTTTCATGTGTTGTGTTAGGTGGTTAATGCGCGCTGTTAATAATGAAACTTGAACCTCAGGAGAACCTGTATCCTTTTCATGTACGCGGCTTGTCTCGATAACTTTAATTTTTTCTTGCATTTAATAAAACCTCTCTTTTTTTTAGTTGCCTCAAACGAAGTGGCGGTAATTTGCATACTAGCCAATAAATAACATAAACCCTAAGAGAGAATACGCCGTTCACTGCGTTTGGGCCGTATATATAACAGCTAAAAAGCTTGTTAACCGATAACGGCATTACATAGTATACCACAAAGCAAGCATAAAATCAATTAAATTTTATTCATTGTCTTTTGGTGTTGTTTTTGTATTGTTTTTGTTTTTTAAATCGGGCTTTTTATTAAAAAATGATTTGCGAGCATTTGGCGCAATACGGTCAACTTCTACAAAATTTGTCCATTCTTCGCCTTTAGTGTTTTCTAAACGAACATTGTCCCATTCTTCTTTTGAAAATTCTTGAACAGGCAAAGGTGGCTCAGCTTTATAATTTTTAGATTTTTTTAACTTGCGATTTTCTAAACGTTTTTTTCTCTTTTCGTATTTTTTGTGTGTAATTTTACCAACGTATTTTACTTGCATAATTTTAACAATTACAACTAAAACGCATATGTAAAGAAGTGCCAGTGCAATTACTATTCTAAAATACAAACTTTCAAAAAATCCGCCAACCCAGTCAATAATAAAAAGTATAAAATTGCGGCTAACGTCTTGCGAGGCAACAAGTTCTACTTCATCAAGTACTATCCCGTTCATGCTTAAAACAACGCTGCCTACAACGTCGCCTTGTTTTATAGGTGCCGGCACACTTTCAGGCAAATTAAATTTATACATTAGCGTGTCCGGTAAAATAACATTGTTTAAAGTTTCTTCTTGTGGTGCATCTTCATCATATGTTCCTGCCTCTTGTTGGGCGGCTTGCTGTGCTTGCTGTGCGGCAAGTGCATCTTTTTGCAGTTGTTCAATTTCGTCCTCAAGAGATTTTGCATAATCGGCACCTTCTATTGGCAAAACAACATTAAAATTGCGCGCCGGCAAAAGTTGTATAGAGTCAATGTCACTAGAAAGTTCAACGGCAATTTCTGTTATTGGGGTGCTTTTGTCAACAGGGTTTTGCACAGAAAAATTATCAAAAATCCAATCATATATATACGCAGTATCATGGAAAGAATACGCATATCCGTCAGGGGCTGCCTCGTAAGGCGTACCTAAAACCACGCCTATGTATGTTTCTCCGTTGTCGTTAATTGCGGCAGTAGCAAGCGTGCGGCCTGCCTCGTATGTAGAGCCTGTTTTCATGCCTGCAATATAATCTCTGTAAACTGTAGATGTATCTCTTAACATGTAGTTTGTATTGTATATTGTATATGAAACATCGGGTTTTGCGGGGTCCGGCACGTATGTATGTATGTTTGAAACAGGCATGTCGTAACTTTCGCTGCCTGCAGCTTGTTTAAAGGAATCGTATTGCCAACACGCTTGCGCAATAAGCACAAGGTCTTTAGCGCTTGAATAGTTGCCGGCCGAAAGACCTTCTAGGCCGTGTGCGTTTGTAAAGTTTGTATTAACACAACCAAGCTCTGCGGCGCGGTCATTCATCATTTGGTAAAAATTTAAGGGGTCGCCATCGCCTAAATAGTGTGCAACAACTTGCGCTGCCTCGTTACCGCTTGGCAAAAGCATTGCATATAAAAGCGTGCGTGCACTAACTTCCTCGTTAGGGTAAATGTCTGCCGTAGACGAGCTTGAACTTGTTACAGGCCAAACGTAAGCCGCAGTTGGGGCTGTAATTATTGTTGCGTCTAAATCCGGCACGTTTTCAATTAATAGCAGGCACGTCATTAATTTTGTAAGGCTGGCAATGTCACGCTCTTGTGTGCTGTTAATATCAAGCACAACGTCGCCTGTGTCTAAATTAATAAAATACGCACTTTGTGCAGTAACGGTATGCCCTTCCGGCAAGGCAAAGCCTTGGGCAAAAGATACACTTGAAAGTGCAAAGCATAATATTAAACTTAAAATAATAACAAAATATTTTTTCATATGGAAAATCCTTTATAAAAGTGGTAATATATTAGTAGTAACAACATTGTTTACAATATAATTGCATGTGCACATTTAAGTATACCAAAAATTTTGCTATTTTAAAAGACTTTTTAATAAACTAAAATGTGAAAATATTTTTTATGCGTAAAATATGTGGTTTAATACAAAATCTTTGTTAAAAAAGTGCAAAAGGCTGTGTATAAAGTAAACAATAGTTAAAAGGCAAAATTAAAGAATATATATTTACATACAATAAATGGAGGTTAGCATGAAACAAATTAAAAGGAGCCAAGCAAATAAAAGAAAATCTATGTGCGTTGTTTACAACAACACAATTTATACAAGCGGCATTACAAGTTACGACGTAAGCGAAGATTGCGAGAAACAAACAAAAGAAGTGCTTGATATTATTGACAAACTACTTGCAAAAGAGGGAAGTAACAAGCATAAAGTGTTGCAAGCAAGCATAACATTAAAGGATATGGACGATTACGCGGCATTTAATTCTGCGTGGAATGAATGGGTAACACAAGGCTTTGAGCCTACACGCAGTGTTGTTCAAGGTGGGCTTTCAGTGCCGGAATACAAAGTTAAAATATCTGTAATAGCGGCAGTGTAGTACAAAAAAACAATAAAAAACGCAAGAGTAAACAATAAGGTATATTAAAAAATAGTCTTATTGTAAATTCTTGCGTTCTTTGTGCTAATTTATAATTTTCAACTAATCATCTTGCGAGAGCAAGCTTGCCTTACACGCTTCAAGCGCCTCTAATTCATTTTTAGCAAGTTGAGGATATTGTGGCTTACAAGCCTCCAAGGTTTTAACCACAATTTCAGAGACAATATAGCGTGTGTACCATTTTTGGTCTGCCGGCAAAACATACCATGGAGCATGTGCACTTGCAGTGTGGTTAATAGCGTGCTCGTATGCAGCTAAATATTTATCAAAGTAAGCCCTTTCGGTTAAATCTGATGAAGAAAACTTCCAGTTTTTACTCTCGTCATCTATTCTGTCTAAAAATCGCTTTTTTTGCTCTTTTTTAGACAAATGCAAAAATATTTTAACTACCCTATAACTGTTTTGATACAAATACTCTTCAAAATCACGTATTTGTTTATAACGGTTTTTAAAAAATTCATCAGGGTTTTTGTCTAGGCACCTTTTGGCAATTCTATACCTGTTTTGCAAATTGTGCACTTTTACAATAAGCACATCTTCGTAATAAGACCTGTTAAATATGCCTATTTTACCACGAGCAGGAACGGCAGTGTGTGCCCTCCATAAATAATCGTGCGCAAGTTCTTCGGTGCCGGGCTGTTTAAAGCTTGTAACGTCTACCCCTTGTGGGTTTAGTGGGCCCATAACATGGGGTATGGTGCTGTCTTTTCCGGCTGCATCTATTGCTTGAAGTACAAATATTACCCCTTCTCTGCCATCGGCATTAAGGCGTTGTTGTAATTCTTTCATTTTAATTTGGTTTTTTGGTGTTAATTCTAATATTTTTGCCTTTGAAGCTTTATCTTTGTCGCTGTCTGTTGCAAGCTTTGAAATGGTGAGTTTTTTTCTTCCTGTATAACGGTAATCGCTTAATTTCATACATTACAACTCCTTTATTCAATAAAGTTTTAATATTTTATATAATTTAAAAACGGCCTATGAAAATTATTAAATGCAAAGTTATACTAACATTAACCTTGAATAAAAATATAGCTAAATACTTGGTTTTTTAAAATTGTGCTGCGTTATTGCCGGTTATTATAAAAAAGCATTGCTATATGCTTTTAGTATAAATGTTGTTGTGTAATGCTGGCGGCTAGGTGGCATAAATGCGCACAAGGCCTTTTTTTGTAATATTCGTCTGTTCTGTCGCTTGGTGCGGCGCTTTCCGGTTGCTGTAAAGAGGCCTGAATGTTTAATAACTCGGCACAGTTTATAGAACCGGCACTATCTTCAAACTGTTTTATAGCACTGCGCACAAGCTCATATGTGTTTGTGCGTTCTTCTTTTTTTGCAGGGTGCGAGTGTCCTTTAACTGCGCTTAAAACCATAACCATGCCGCTAACTGCACCGCACATTTGCCTTAATCGCCCAACGCCTCCGCCAAAACCACTTGCCAGTTTTGCGGCAAGCTCGTCTGTTATGCCTACCTCTTGTGTAAATGAACATAAAACAGATTGACAGCAATTTTGCCCGTTAAAAAAAAGTTCTTCTGCTTGTTGCCCTTTTGTCATATAGTACTGTCCTTTCTAGGGTTTGGCCAATACGGTGTATTTTTTGCCATTATAAAGTTTGCCTTAATTTTTGTTGCGCACAACAAGGTTGCGCCCTCCGTTTGGAGTGTTTTCGTACTTTGTTTCAAACGCACCCGTATAATCTATAAGTTTATGAAGCTTGTTAAACCCATAATTTCGAGAGTCAAAATCTGCAGTCATACGTATTAATGTTTCGCCAACGAGTGAAAGAGGTATATAGCCGTCCTCGTCTGACTTATGTTCAATAATCTCTTTTATTTTTTCAACAATGTCGCTTAAAGGTACAAAGGCCATAATTAAATCTTCGTCGCTTGTTACAGTAGGTGCGTCTAGGTAATCTTGAGATTTTGAGCTTTCTGCATCTTGCAATGAATTACTTTGCTTTTTGCCTTTAGGTTTTGTTTTTGCTTTGCGCTGCGCTTGTTGGTCTATTTTTGTTTTACCCGATTTTTCTTGTTTCATACCTAGAATAACATCAAGATACTTAAAAGAATCACAAGCACTTTTAAATGCAACGGGAGTTTTGCTCTCGCCCATTCCTATTACAAACATGCGGCTCTCACGTAGGCGTGAGGCAAGGCGTGTAAAATCGCTATCGCTGCTTACAAGGCAAAATCCGTCTACATTTTTGGCGTACAAAATGTCCATTGCGTCTATAATCATAGCACTGTCGCTTGCGTTTTTGCCTTGAGTATAGCTAAACTGCTGCATTGGTGATATGTTGTGTTCGTTTAACACTTTTTTCCATGCGCTCATTTCTACCGAGGTCCAGTCGCCATATATTCTTTTATATGCGGGCGTGCCGTAAAGGCTTACCTCGTCTAATATTGTAGTAATAAATTTTGGCGATACGTTTTCAGCGTCTATTAAAAGCGCTACAACTTTATCTTCGTTTTTCATTTAAAGCTCCTTTCGGCATTTGTTATAATAGAAGACGTTAACAAACAAAGGTTTTGCAAAAATTATAGCAAAACTTTGGTATTAGCCCCATAATAACCAACACTACCTATTAAACAGCGGCATATGTATGGTTTTAGCAATGCCAATTTATTATGTTTTATTTAAGATACAGGCAAATTTATTTACAAAATTGCATTATAATTTAATTGTAAATCCAGTTAGCTTGAAAGCTGTTCAAGAATTAAAATTGCCTGCTCGTGTTTTTTTTGTACTTGTTCGTTATCGGAAAGGCTTGTATTATCTATAATGCGCAAAGCCAATGTAAACGGCATAAAAATATCTTGAACAGAATAAACGCTGTTGTCTATATCCTCAAAATCGCCAAGGGGTAAATTTCTCAAAGTTTCAGAATCTTGCCATTTTACGCCAATACTTTCAATGTCAAGCAATTCACCGTCTTTAGGTGTACTGCCGTCGTTATATGCAAAAATTTCGTATGCTGTTTGAAAACTCGCAACATCGTCTGTTAAAAAAAGCATACTGTCAGCGTTTTGAAAGTCTGCCATAAGCTTAGTAACAGATGCCATTTGAACATAAGGGTTGTTACTTCCTTGTGTTGTTTCGGCGTTTTGGGTAGGTTGCTCGCTAAAACTTTCAGCATTAATGCTTGTAAATTGGTACAGTACAACACTAACAATAACATCACCGTCGCCGTTCACATCGCCTACATATGGCAATAGCGCTTGTTCTAATGAAGTTAAGGCTTGTTCCGGCACATGGTTTTCGGTTAAAACTGCTATTTGAAAATCAGCATGTTGCACAGATGTTATGCTGTTAATAAAAAATGCAACAATTATTAAAGCCAGTATGCCAAATATATAGTACCACTTATGATAATGCCAATAATTTTTAGCTTTTTCTTTTTTTGTCAATTCGCGTTTTTTTTCAGGTTCTTGTAAATTTATGTTAAGTGTATATCGTGGGCTTGCCATTATAAAAACTCCTTAATTGTGCTATTAATGTTAATTATACAATTATATAACATATATAAGAATAATTTGTGAATACAAGTGTAATTTAATAAGGCAAACAAAAAGGTTAAAACGTATTACTTTTTATGTATAAAAATTATAAAACATTAGCTTAAAAGCGTATTTGTACAAAATATAAAGCGTTAAAAATAAACAGCTTAATTACTTAATAAATATTAATTACATTATTATAACACAACTATAACAAACACTGCAATAATTAGGCAAGGCGCGATATGTCGTTATTTTATACATTTTTCGCGGTTATAATTATTTTAAGTATATTTGCAAAAAACGTACTAATACAATATGCAAGCGTTTAAACAAGGCGCAATGATTAAGTTGCGATAAATAATGATTTATGATATAATATTATGGCTTATAGCATTATAAACCGAGCTTTTATAATAAAAACAACCCGCAAAATATTAAACTGTTTTAAATAAAAAATACGTAACGAAACGGAGTGCTGCTTGAAATGAGAACAATTTTTAATGTGATATTACGTGTGTTTTTAATTCTATTATTAGCTGCCGCAATAATTGTTGGTGTGCTTTTTTACGAATATTATAATGTAAACGAAACAAACGTGCCGCAAATAAGCATAACTTTAAATGAAACAGAACTGCTGTATGACAGTGTAACATGGAATACGCCTGTTTACGGCGGCATGGTGTATAAACAATATACGCAAACACAGCAACAAGAGGCAAAGGCAGAGCAAGACCACAAAAACATATTTTTTAAATATCCAACAGATTTAAAAGTAACAATAGAGGTTTTTTCGCCGTCTAATGAAAAAGTTACAGCGCATGAGGAGACGGGTAAATGGGAATTTATAGCGGCTGAAAACGGAGAATATACTTATAAAATAACGGCAGAAAAATTAAAAACAGAAAGCGAAGCGTTTGGTGTTTACACATATAGCGGCACAATACTAATAGATGTGAAACCTGCAATTAATATTTCGCAAAGTACGGCAGAACAAGGCGACGTTATTACGGTAAGTGTTACCGGTATGGGTGAGTTACCAATGCCAACAATGCAGCAAGATATTAGTTATGCATATTTTTCTAAACTAAATAATTCATACGTTGCACATATTGGTGTTGCACACGACACAACACCGGGAAATTATAGTATTAGCGTACAATGCGGAGATCTTTCGGCCCAAGAGACAGTTACAGTGTTAACAAGAGAATTTGAAAGGCAAGACTTAACTATTAGTACAACAACGGTTGCCAATACGTCAAGCGATGCCGACATAGCTGCATATAACGAGGTAATGTACTCGCTGTTTAACACAGCGTCTGAAGAAATTTATTGGCAAGGCCTTTTTATACACCCTTGTGATGTAATAGAAAAGAACACGGAATATGGAATATTTAGGTATACAAATGGGTCTACTTATGCAACACGCCACGTTGGAATAGACTATGACGCAGACCTGGGCGACAATATTTACGCACCAAATAACGGAGAAGTTGTTTATGCAGATTTTCTTGAAGCAACAGGTTTTACAATAGCAATTGAGCATGGAGCTGGGCTAAAAAGTTACTATTACCATTTAGACTCTTTAAATTGTGAAAAGGGAGATATAGTTAGTACCGGAGACATTATTGGATATGTAGGCACAACAGGTTACTCTACAGGCCCACATTTGCATTATGAAATGCGCATAGGAAGAGAACCAATTGACCCTGAAAAATTATTTGACGGTACATCATCTTTGTATGCTGTTTCATAAATATTTAAATTAACACAATATAACAATTTAGAAATAAAAAAGGAGGCAGATGGTTGAATAAAAATAATAACTTAAATAATAATACAAACGCCAACACTGCCGGCAATGACAATATAAATAATGCGCAACAAAAAAATAATAATTTTGTAAAAGCAACACAAAACAACCCAGCCACGCAAGCGGCGCAAAATGCGCAAAGCACGCAAAACACGCAAGCAGTGCAAAACACGCAAGCGGCGCAAAACACGCAAGCAGCGCAAAATGCGCAAGCGGCGCAAAATGCGCA
>CAYJDK010000068.1:6865-9325 GCA_964368905.1 uncultured Bacteroides sp. | reverse complement strand
AACGGAACTAAAACAGAAGTATACGCAGACGACATTGCAATTGCAACGGGTAGGCGTGGTGCCGATTGGTTTGAAAAAATTTGCATGCAACACGGCATTGCACATGGACCCGGTACTGTTGATATTGGTGTGCGTGTTGAAGTGCGCAACGAGGTTATGGAAAAAGTTAATAACGTATTGTATGAAAGCAAGCTTATTGGCTACCCAAAACCTTTTAAAGATAAAGTACGTACATTTTGCCAAAATCCGGGCGGGTTTGTAAGCCAAGAAAATTACGACAACGACCTTGCAGTTGTAAACGGCCATTCGTATAAATCTTTAAAAAGCAACAATACAAATTTAGCAATACTTTGCTCTCACAATTTTTACGAGCCGTTTAACCAACCTATATCTTACGCGCAAAAAGTTGGGGAGCTTACAAACATGCTTGCAGACGGTAAAATTCTTGTTCAGCGCTTTGGCGACATATTAGACGGTAAACGCACTTGGCAAGATGAACTTTCTCGCAGTAATTTAAAGCCTACTTTAGTAGACGCAACAGCAGGCGACATTACTGCCGCAATGCCATACCGCGCCATGATGAACATCATTAACTTTATGCAAGCCGCAGATACTGTTGTTCCCGGTTTTGCATCTATTGAAACATTACTATACTCTCCCGAACTTAAATTTTACTCAAACAGGGTTAAAATGGACAAAGAACTTAACACAAATATAAAAGGCCTTTATTGTTTAGGAGACTCAAGCGGTTGGACTCGTGGCTTAATGATGGCATCAGTAATGGGCGTAATTTTAGGCAAAATGTTAGCAGGGCGTTCTTAGCCGCGCACATAATTAACCCAATTTATAACAAACGCGTTAAGCTAAAAATTACTCTTTTTACATTATTGAAAAGTAACCATATAAATTTTTAATTTAGTAATTTTAAAAATATGATAATAGCTAAAGCCTACTGAATAATTATTATCAGTAGGCTTTAGTATTGCAACAAAAATATACATAAAGTATATTTTATATTATTTATTACATGTTTCCTCAATAAAAAAGCGTTTATACCATACAAGAAACGTAAATAAAGTCCAAATTTTTCTCTGGTTATCTGCTTTTTTATTAAAGTGGTCGTCCAAAAGCTTTAATATAGCTTCTTTTTCAAAAAAGAGTTCCGCAAAATCTGCACTAAAATATTGCTTAACCATGTTGTAATACTTTTGCTCTCTTAACCAGTAACGAATAGGAACCGGGAAGCCTTTTTTCGGCCTGTTTGCCCATTCGTCCGGCAGGCTTTTATTTGCTGCTGCACGCATAACAACCTTAGTATCTGTGCCGTTTATACGGTAATCAACAGGAATAGTAGTGGCAAAATCCATAACGTATTTATCTAAAAATGGCACGCGTAACTCAAGGCTGTGTGCCATGCACATTTTATCTGCTTTAAGCAATATATCGCCCGGTAGCCACATATTCATATCAACATACTGTTTTTTCGTAACTTCGTCTTTATTTTTTACTCTATCGTAAAAACGTTTTGCCAACTGTTTTGCGCTTTTACCGTTTTTAAAAGTTGGTTTTAACACATTTAAAGCTTCATTATCTGTAAAAACCATAGCTTGCCCAACAAAATAGTTTTCAGGTTTTTCAGAGCATTTAACTAAAAAGTTTTTACCCTTAAAATACGGCATTTTATTTGCAATACCACCAAGTGCTTTTCTTACAGGTGCTGGCACCGATTTTTTAAATTTTTCCATTGCCGGTGTGTCTGCATACCATTCATAGCCTGCAAAAATTTCGTCGGCACCCTCGCCGGACAAAACAACAGTTACATGCTGCGTTGCCATTTGTGCCAAAAAATACAAAGGCACACTGGATGGGTTAGATTGTGGTTCGTCCATATGGTACTGTATGTCAGAAAACGCATCAAAACATTCGTCTGCGCTTATAAGTTTTTTATGGTTCGTTATTCCTAAAATATCCGAAAGCTCTTTTGCGTAATTTGTTTCGTTAAATTTATGGTAATCAAAGCCAACACTAAATGTGCTGTCCGGCATTTGGCATGCTGCAATATAGCTGGAATCCACGCCGCCCGATAAGAACGAAGCCACTTTAACGTCTGCTATTCTATGCGCGCTAACACTTTCTTTTATAGTTTCGTTTAATTTATCAACACATTCGCCAAAACTTTGCTGCTTTTCATTAAATTCGCAGTCCCAATATCTTTTTATTTGCATATTGCCGTTTTCATACGTAAAATAATGCGCTGCCGGCAACTTATAAACACCTTTAAAAAAAGTTTGCTCTGTTGCGGAATATTGTAATGTTAAATACGGGCGCAGTGCATCTTGGTTAATTTGCTTTTCAAATTCCGGATGTTCTAAAAAGCATTTTATTTCACTGCCAAAAATAAGCTCTTTATCTTTTTGCGTTTTATAGTAGTAAAACGGTTTAATTCCAAATATATCTCTT
>CAYJDK010000068.1:5248-6855 GCA_964368905.1 uncultured Bacteroides sp. | reverse complement strand
ACAAAAGCAAACATGCCACGTAATTTATATATTAAATCTGTTTTATATTCCTCATATGCATGAATAAGCACTTCTGTATCTGCATTACAGTGAAATGTATGCCCTTTTTCTTCTAGCTCTTTTCTCAATTGCATAAAGTTGTAAATTTCGCCATTAAACACAACCACAACATTTCCGTCTTCGCTAACCATTGGCTGTGAACCGGCTTCGCTTAAATCTAATATAGAAAGGCGCCTAAACCCCAGCCCTATATTGTCATCCTCATACAAATCGCCCATATCAGGGCCCCTATGCACAATTCTGTTCATCATATTTGTTAAAATTTGTTTTTTACTTTCAGCTTTTTTTGTAAAGCCAACAAATCCGCACATAAAAATCTCCGTTCTGTTTACATAATTAATATTTAAACATTTATTTTATCAATAATTTAAAACCCTATATGTTTTTTGCCAAAAGTTTCAATAACGCTTTTTGCAAGCACTTCCATAGAGTCTATATAAAAACTCCTTAAATTTGCATTTCGTTTTATTAAGCTTAACTCTGTGCACCCCATTATAACACATGTGCACCCTGCATCTTTAAGTTCGTCTATTATTTTAAAAAACTTTTGCATGTCTGCCGGTTTACCTTTTTTTATACATTCATAAATTAAAAACATCACATCTTGCTGGCGCTGTTGTGTAGGCAATACATAATCTAAGTTAAACTCGTTTAGAACCCTTTGATATGTGCCC
The DNA here is from genome assembly GCA_964368905.1 of uncultured Bacteroides sp. Taxonomy (GTDB): domain Bacteria; phylum Bacillota; class Clostridia; order Oscillospirales; family Ruminococcaceae; genus Ruthenibacterium. Next base: position 6,121 of record CAYJDK010000068.1, on the reverse strand, counting down.
GAATGTATTGTGCCTGTTGTTGCCAATATTGCAGCTTTATCACTTTTGCTTTTTGCTGCTTTAACAGTTTCCTCCACCATGTTTATTATTGGTACATCTATTGTTTCGTTTAATCTGTCATAAAAATAATGTGCTGTATTACAAGGTATTGCCAGCAAATCGGCACCGTACTGCACTAATTTTTGTGCATCGCTAACCATTATATCAAAAGGGCTATTCTTACTTTTACCTAAAATAAAATCTGTTCTGTCCGGCGTTGTTGCACGCGAATTTATTATTAAGTCTATATGGTCTTGGTCACACGTTGCATATGTGTGGCTAATAAGCAACTCGTAAAAATAAACGGTTGCCATTGGCCCAAGCCCGCCCAATATACCAAGCAAATTAGGCACTTTTTTATTTTGTTCCATATTTATATTGCTTCTTTCTTATTACTTTAACGCAGCGTTATTAATATATACAATTAATACCTGCTAAATAAGCCAACAGCGGCTTCGCAACGCCATAAAAAGCCGTTGTTAACTTGTAAAAGCGCAAGGCTTTTAACATTTTTTAATAAAAGCATGCTCTTATAGCGTTTTTTTAGCGGCAAATGTACAGCATTAGCCGCTAAAAGTGTTACTTATTTGCAGTATTTTTTAAACTTTTTAAAATAGCGCTGCATATGTGCCAAATAATATAAAATTCTTTTTGGGTTTGCTTTAAAATCGTATTTATATGCAAGGCTTGATGTATCATTTTTATTGCTTTTTAATTCTTTTGCTTTTTTAACAAAATTTTCGTCCTTTACATACTTAAACACAACTTTGTCCGGCACACTGCGCCAATAGTGCTGTGTCTTACATATTTCACATTTTTCATTTTGTTCATCTA
>CAYJDK010000068.1:0-5238 GCA_964368905.1 uncultured Bacteroides sp. | reverse complement strand
TTAATTACTTCTTCCCTGCCTTAAATTAATTTCAAATACTCTGTAAGTGTTGTCTCTTGTGTCATATTTTATATCAAAATTGGCATATCCTGTATAACTGATTTTTTCAAGAAAAGTTTTTATTGAATTCATAATTTGCTCGTTATACTCTGTAATTATGGCGGCATGGTTGCCAATTGCTTTTGGCGTATGCTCCTCAAGCCCAACATGACCCATACACATCATTTTTACCTTACTGTCTTTATCACAATATGCTGTTAACACGCGCATAAAGCTATCGTCACCAGGTATCATGTCTTGTATAATCATTTTATCGTCGTATCCGGATGCATACACCTGTTTTAAAATATCGCAAACTTCGCTCTCGTTTTGTGCCAGATACACTTTTTTCATGTTGTCAAACGGGAATTTCCAGTACCTTATACTGCTGGACGGTTTAACAATTACAGGGTACGCAAAACCTAGTTCCTCTTGTGACAATTCAATCTCTTGCATTTGCCCACTAACGCATTTTGTTTTTGGGTATAGTATATCATGCTCGTCACACATATTGTGAAAATCTGCCTTACTTACAAGTTTATCACGCAAATTAACCGATATATATGGTGCTATACAATTTTGAGGCAAATCATCTTTTATTTCTATCAACAAGCTTGCATAATCGTCTGTGCAACCAATTACAACACACGTTGACTGCTTATTTTTTTGCGCAAATTGCGTTACAACACTTTTAAGCGTAGTTGCATTATCTATATCCGGAACGGCCGTAAAATTAATTATACGGCTATACATTGTTTCTCCCATAGCCCAGCGCCCAAATGCATTCGATTTTACACCGTATTCCTCATGAAACGCCCTAGCCACAGAATAGCAGTTTAAATCTGCCCCTATTAACACAGGTAATATGTTTTTACTAAAAGCCATGCTTTTTATTGCTCCTTTCAGCCTTGCAATATTTAATTTTAAAATATTACACCTAAAACTGTTTAAACTAAGCATATTAATTTAACATTATTTAAATATAATATTTGCATTTTTATTTATATTAATACTATAATTATAAGCACTATAAAATTATTGTCAACAAAAATAAAGCTTTAGCACCAAAATGTGTGCTTTTAATGTAAATAATTTGCAAATTAAAAACATTGCCAATTAAATTACATTTAAAATATATTACTTTTAAGTTTATATCATTTACAAAAAATAGCATATACTTTATAAAATAAGTTCTTTATGCAATATGCCCATAACATATTGATATTAAATGATATATTGCACAAATAAAGTATTGAAAAAAGCTACATAAAAATATATACTATATAGTGATAGGTGCAATTTTTAAATAAAATATAATATAGCATTTATAGTAGCATAATATTTAAATAACAGGCTACCATAATGCTTTTATTATAAAAAATGTTTTACAGGGAAAGTTTAACAAAGTTATTGTTTAACATTTTGCAAATATCAACAAGTTGGGAAATAGTGAAGTATAAATTAAAAGGGGTAAATGTATGTTTAAAAGTGAATATCTAAACAAAGTGTATAATGATGTTACAAAGCGCAACGCAGGAGAGCCTGAATTTTTGCAGGCAGTAAGAGAAGTTTTGGAAAGCCTTGAGTTAATAGTTGAAAAAAGGCCGGAGCTTGAAAAAAACGGTATTATTGAAAGAATTGTTGAGCCTGAACGCTTAATACAATTTCGAGTTTCTTGGATAGATGATAAAGGCAACATTCAAGTTAATCGTGGTTATCGTGTTCAATTTAACTCTGCAATAGGCCCATATAAGGGTGGTTTACGTCTTCATCCAAGTGTTTGTGCATCTGTTGTTAAGTTTTTAGGTTTTGAGCAAATATTTAAAAACAGCTTAACAGGCCTACCAATGGGCGGCGGTAAAGGCGGTTCTGACTTTGACCCAAAAGGTAAATCTGATGCAGAAGTAATGCGTTTTTGCCAAAGTTTTATGACAGAGCTTTCAAAGCACATTGGGCAATTTACAGATGTACCGGCAGGTGACATAGGCGTAGGCGGGCGTGAAATTGGTTATATGTTTGGGCAATACAAACGTTTACGCAATGAATTTTCCGGTGTTTTAACAGGCAAAGGTTTAACGTATGGCGGCAGCCTTGTGCGCACAGAGGCAACAGGTTATGGCCTTTGCTACTTTACACAAGAGGCACTAAGCAAAATGAAAAACGACAGCTTTAACGGCAAAACCGTAGTAATTTCCGGCAGCGGAAACGTTGCAATTTTTGCAACAGAAAAAGCAATGCAACTTGGTGGTAAAGTAGTTGCTCTTTCAGATTCTGCAGGGTATATATATGACAAAGACGGAATTAAGCTTGACATAGTAAAAGACATTAAATTAAACCGCCGCGCACGCATAAGCGAGTACGTAAAAGAAGTTCCAAGTGCACAATATTCTGAAGGATGCCTTGGCATTTGGAGCATACCTTGTGATATTGCTCTTCCAAGTGCAACGCAAAACGAAATTGATGTGGAAAGCGCTAAAACACTTGTTAAAAACGGCGTTATTGCTGTTTGCGAGGGTGCTAACATGCCGTCTACCCCAGAAGCAGTTGAGATTTTCTTAAAGAACAATGTATTGTATGGCCCTGCCAAAGCTGCAAACGCAGGTGGCGTTGCAACTTCCGGCCTTGAAATGAGCCAAAACTCATTACGCTTATCTTGGAGTTTTGAAGAAGTTGACGAGCGTTTACAAGGAATTATGAAAGGCATATTTGAAAGTTCTTACGAGGCATCTATAGAATGTGGCGTAGAAGGTAACTTAATGGTTGGCGCAAACGTAGCCGGCTTTTTAAAAGTAGCAGAGGCCATGATAGAACAAGGCGTGGCTTACTAATATAAAAACAATGTTAAAAGGAGCAAATATTTTATGATTAAAACTATTGAAACATCTAATGCGCCGGGCGCAATAGGACCATACTCTCAAGGAAAAGTATTTGGAAATTTGGTTTTTTCTTCAGGTCAAATTCCACTTGACCCTACAACAGGTGAAGTTGCAGAAAACGACATAACAGTACAAACCGAACTTGTTATTAAAAATTTAAAAGCAGTGCTTGAGGCCGGTGGTTCTTCGCTTGAAAATGTAATTAAAACAACATGCTTTTTAAGTGACATGAATGATTTTGCTGCTTTTAACGAAGTGTATAGCAAATATTTTACAAGCAAACCTGCAAGAAGTTGTGTTGCGGTAAAAACATTACCTAAAAATGTTTTATGTGAAGTAGAGGCAATTGCAGAAGTTAAATAATTTTTAACATAATTTTCCATTTATGAATAATTAAAGTAATATGCGCCAACAATGTTTTTACAAAGCTAACAAAAGCTAAAAAACAGGGGGCGCATATTATTATGAAAAAAACAGAGCTTGCCGTACTTACAGGTTTAATAATGGCAATATTTTTAACACAATTTACAGTCTTTGCAAACAATTGCAACGAAGTTCGCACGCAAACATTCCGTTTACATGTGCTTGCAAACTCAAACAGCACAGATGACCAAGCCTTAAAACTTGCAGTACGTGATGAATTACTTTTAAAATACGCCGATAGTTTTAAAAATGCTAAAAACCTAGAACAAGCAAAAGACATTGCAAGTGGCCTTTTATATGCTATGGAGTATACTGCAAAAAGTGTTGTTAAAGAGCATGGATATGACTACAATGTAAATGTGTCTGTTGAAAATATATATTTTAAAAGCGGCTATTATGAAGGTTTTACATTGCCAGCCGGAGAATACGACGCACTTAGAGTGGAAATTGGTAGTGCAGAGGGAGAAAATTGGTTTTGTGTTTTATACCCTGCATTATGTATACCTGCCGCCAGTTACGAGCAGGGCATGGAAATATTCTCTGAAGATCAAAAAAATCTTGTTGAGTCTGAATTTACGGCGAAATTTGCATTGTTTGAACTTTATAACAATGTAATTAATAATTAGCTAGCATTAAAATTGACGTTTAATTTTAATAATAGCGCATAAAAAATAAAAACGGTGAGTTTAAAACAAACGCACCGTTTTTATTTTTGTTTATTGTACTTTTTAATTTATTTTATGCAAGAAACGAGCGTAGCATATACATCTACATATTATTTAAATAAGAAAAAATTGCTGTTGCGGCATTAGCACCGTCGCTTACAGCCGTTGTTATTTGCCTTAAATGTTTTTTACGCAAATCTCCCGCCACATAAAGGCCTTCAAGTTCTGTTTGTCCACTTTCCGGTGCTTTTACATATCCATATTCGTCTAATTTTATTAAGTTTTTTAATAATTGCGTTTTAGGTACAGTTCCAACTGCTATAAAAACACCGTCTACATTTAAGCTACTTGTACTTTTATCCTTTGTGTTTTCCAGTATTATCTCGTTTACACTACTTTCTCCTTTTATTTCGTTTAGTGTATTGTCCCACACAATTTCCACGTTTTCACACGCAAAAAGTTTGTTTTCTAAATATGCGCCCGCCCTTAACTTATCTCTGCGGTGTACAACATACACTTTTTTGCACAATCCGCTAAGGTAAATTGCGTCTTCTACTGCTGTGTAACTACCGCCAATAACTGCGGTTGTTTTGTTTTTAAAAAAAGCTCCGTCACAAGTGGCACAATAAGAAACACCTTTGCCCGAAAACTCTTTTTCTCCTATTACGTTAAGTTTTTTATTTTCTGCACCTGTGCTAACAAGAACACATTTTGCACTTATTTCTTCCTTTGTGGTTTTAACAATATACCCATTTTCATTTTTTTGAATTTCGGTAATTTCACTAATCTCTATTTCAATGCCAAATTTCTCGGCATGTTCTTTAAACTTTATGCCTAAGTCAAACCCATTTATCCCCGGTAACCCAAGGTAGTTATCTACTTCATATGTTGTTAACACTTGCCCTCCGGGCGTGTAATTGGTTTCAAATATTCTAACGCTAAGGCCGGAACGTACTGCGTATACCGCAGCCGAAAGACCGGCCGGGCCTGCACCTATTATTACTAAATCTAATTTACTTATATTGTTATTTACCATCTTGCATCTCCATCCTTTACTTGTTTAAATGTTACCATTGCACGTTATATTTAATATGGGCAAATTCCTACTCTTTTATATTATTAAGTTAAAGTAAAAGACCTTTTATTTTGTTTTTCACAATTATTTTCTTTAAGTGTTTATATAATATATCATATTATAATCAAAGTTCATTGTCAATAAATAATAGTTATTATTA
>CAYJDK010000067.1:8713-9443 GCA_964368905.1 uncultured Bacteroides sp. | reverse complement strand
GTTGATTATAAAACTCAAATAAAATAGTGCAATAGAAAAAACATAGAAAATTTTGCTTTTATACAAAAATTTTAACAAATATACGTTATATATTGACATATTGGTGTAAGTGAACTATATTTTTAGTAGTGATATCGCAAACGTTTTCTATTGAATAATTTAGAGTTGAGGTGTGCTTTTTGAATATAGTAACTTTAAGTGATATTGCAAAAAAATGCGGCTTGTCTGTAACCACAGTATCAAGGGTGCTTAGTGAAAACGGGTATCCTGTAAGCGATAAGTCTGTGGCTATAATAAAGCAAACTGCTGCCGAGCTTGGATATGTTGCAAACCCTTTTGCAAGAAGTTTAAAAACAAGCATGAGTAATGAAGTTGCGGCTGTTGTGCCAAGCCTTGAAAATTTGTTTTATGGTGCTTTTCTTGCAGGGGCAGAAGAAAAACTTTTTGCAAACAGCAAGAACATGTTAATATATGTAACCGGTAAAAATGGTTGGAGCTCGTCTTTAATGATAAAAGACTTAAGGGCAAAGCGCCTTGCAGGGCTTATTATTGATGCCGATAGTTTGCACGATGTTACCGATAAAGATAAAGAATTGCTTTTTAAAAGCGGAATAAAAATTGTGGTAGCTAATTGCCCATTAACTTATGATTTTAAATTTTCAGGTGTATATTTTGATTATAAAGGCGGTGCACACCTTGCGGCAAATTATTTACTTAAAAATGGGCACAA
>CAYJDK010000067.1:0-8703 GCA_964368905.1 uncultured Bacteroides sp. | reverse complement strand
GAAAATAGCTTATGCAACGGGTACGCTTGACAGGCCGTCTAGAAATGCAAGGGTAAATGGCTACATAGATGCATTTAAAATAGCGGGAATTGAGTTATTAAATGAAGATATATTTATTAGCACGTCTAACACGCACATTGCCGCAGGAAACGAGCTTGCAGAGAAAATTTTAACAAAAAATAAAAATTATACAGCAATAGTTGCCGGTAATGACATGATTGCAATGGGCTTGATTTCAACACTTACAAGGCAAGGCATTAAAATTCCCGAGGATATTTCAATTGTAGGTTACGACGGACTTTTAATGTCTGAGGTATCAACACCGCTTTTAACTACTGTTTGCGTACCTGCAAAAGCGCTAGGTTCAATGGCTGCACACACACTTTTAAGTTTGCTTTCGGGTGCAACTCAAGTTGAAGATACAATTTTAAAACCTGAACTTATTATCCGCAATAGTGTAAATAATATAAAATAATTCTAAAGGGGTTTTTATTTATGAAAATATCAGTAAGCAATAGCATGGAACAACTTGGCGAAAAAGCAGCACAAAAAATTGCAGAGATTATCAATTTTGAAATTGAGAAAAAGGGATATTCAAGAATAGTGTTGTCTACGGGTGCGTCTCAATTTTCTACATTAGAACAACTTTTAACTAAAAAAGTTGATTGGAGCAAAGTTACCATGTTTCACCTAGATGAATACGTGGGCTTGCCGGAGAGCCATGTTGCATCCTTTAGAAAATATTTGAAAGAAAGATTTATACAAAAGATTCCAAATTTGAAAGAGGCTGTTCTTGTAAACGGAGAGGCAGAAAATTTGGAAAGTGAACTTAAAAGGCTTACTGAAAGATTGCGCGAAGACGTGATAGACGTTGGTGTTATTGGAATAGGTGAAAATGCGCATATAGCTTTTAATGACCCACCTGCAAATTTTGACACAAAAGAGGCATATATTGTTTTAAATTTAAGCGATACTTGCAAAGCCCAACAAGTGGGAGAGGGCTGGTTTGCCACGGCAAACGATGTACCAAAGCAAGCTATAAGTATGACTTGCCATGAGATAATGCAATGCAAAATTATTGTTTCACCTGTGCCAAATAAAGTTAAAGCAAATGCAATTTATAACATGTTATCAAGTAAAAAATGTGACAATAACATACCGGCAACACTTCTTAAAAAGCATGAAGAATTCTATTTGTACCTTGATAATAATTCGGCCTCGCTTTGTGGCAACGATTTGTTAAAAGGGTAAGATTTAAACGGTATACAAGTTTTTAGGTGTGTTTTTACTATAATATTGGAAGGTGATGGATGTGGACATAAAAAACAATGCATGTTATTTAACAACAATAAAAGACATTCAACAAAAATTGTTAAAACGTGACAGTACAGTTTCAGAATTCATAAATAACAACGATACAACATTGCTTTTAAAATATATTGATGGCTGTAAACAACGTGCAAAAAACATGCTGAAACTTGATGATTGTTTTGATAAACCACAACTTAAAGTAGCATGTAATGGCATTACTGCTAAAGATGGATATGAAATTCAAAATATTTGCATAGAGGCAATGGATGGTTATTATTTACCGGTAAGTGTGTACGTGCCTAAAAACGACAATGTTCAAAACAAAAAATACCCGGCCGTTATAATGCCAATGGGGCACTGGCCTGAGGGTAAGCTTAAGAACGATAACCAAATTTTATGTGCTAACTTGGCGCTTATGGGTTTTGTTGTTGCTAATTATGACCCTATAATGCAAGGCGAAAGGCAAGTTTACAGCGAAAGCGAACTTTTGCAAATGTTTGGTGAGATTCCGGAAGATATGCTTTCTGTTGCGCTTCATATGCAACCGGGCAACTTGTTTTACTTACTAGGCAAAAACCTTGCAGAGCTTTTTTTGTATGACAGTATACGTGTGCTTGACTATATTTGCGAGCGTGAAGATGTTGATACAGATAAAATTGCTGTTATGGGACAGTCGGGCGGAGGAACACAGGCGCTTTATTTGTCTGCTTGTGACGATAGAATTAAAGCACTTTCACCTATACAATGTTTGTCTAAGCTTGCAATTACATTGCCGCGCACAGGCATTGGCGACTGTGAGCAAAGTATAATTAATATGCATAGTCAGCTTGCTTTTGACTTTCCTGATTTTTTGCTTGCATCTTTTGAAAAACAAATTCTTGTTAACTGCGGATTGCAAGATTTTTTCTACATAGAAGGTGTGCGGCATTTTGAGGCTGAACTGAAAAACATATACAAAATATTTGATAAGTGCGATGAATTTCAAGTAGTATGTGCAGATTGTGCGCATGAAATATCTTTTGAAACAAGAGCGCATGCATATAAATGGCTTAATTGCATTTTTAAAGACAAAAACCAAGAAAAACAAATTACAGAAAAAGAAATTTCTGTTTGCTCGGCAAAAGAGCTTGCTTGTTTTGACGATAACATAAGCGAAAAAAATAAAACACAAATACAATTACTACTTTTAAAATTGTTAAAAGCAAGCAGAAAAAAGATAAACAAAAAAGAGCTTAAAGGGAATTTAAGCAAAATTTTACATATTAATAACGATGCCTACGCTATTGAGCTTATTTGTGACAAATTAAAAGAAAAAACAGTTAAAATTAAAACACTACACAATAGACACGCTGTTTGTAGTATATATAAAAATAATAAGTTAAATCAAAATAAAAATGCGCACTTAACGGTAATGATATCAAACGGCATAAACGACGAAAGAGCACACTTAAATGATGCTGAAAACTATGCCGTAATAACGCCGTGGGCTATTACATACTCGCAGAAAGACAAGGCGGTTTATGACGAAGAAACGTGTATTTTTAACGCAAGTATTGTAAACGGCAAAAATATTTTAGAACAGCGTATTAACCAAATAAAAGCTTGTTTAAACTATTTAGAAAAAGAGCTTGGGTGCAACACATTTGACATAATTGGCACAGGCATAGCAGGGCAGCTTGCAGCTTTTGTTGCGTTTTTTGATAGCAGGGTAAAAAGTTTGACAATATGTAAAAGTCAAATATCATGGGATGAAATGTTTGAAAGCAGGTCTTACGTTATAAATGAAAGTTCAATTGTTTTAGGGCTGAGCAAACTTTGTGATTTTAATGATATTATAAATGATTTAGAGTGTGAAGTTAAAATTTGCAAGCCCGTAAATGTAATGAAAAAACATTATAAAGAAGAAGGGAAAAAACAAGTTGAAGACTTGTTTAATTCAGACATACGTTTTGAATGGTAAATTACCGAGAGCTAATATTTTTAATATTGAATAAAGGCTTAGAATTTGCAATGAATAACATATTATTTAATAATGCTTAACTATCTTTATAATAATTTAGGGGGATTTTATGCTTAGTTTTGTTGATTGCAACTGCACGGTAGGACCAAACGACGCTTTAGAACAATTGCGAATATTTGAGCCGCAGCACATTAAAAAAGCACTGACTTCTTGTAACGTAAAATCAGCGTTTGCTTTTCACAATTCAGGGCTAACAATTCACCCAACAACAGGCAACAAAGCTATTTTGGAAGTGTGTAGAAAAGATGATTTTTTCAAGCCGGTGATTTCAGCAATGCCTAGCGATACGGGAGAATTTTGCACTCAAGAAGAGTTAAAAGCAATTATAAATGAAAACAGCATTAAAGCGGTAAGGTTATTTCCAAAATATAATGTACACGGTTTTTCGCTTAGCAAGTGGTGTTCAAAAGAGCTTATTACTATGCTAGAGAAAACAGGTACAACCGTTTTAATTGATGCAGATTGCACAGATTGGGAAGAAATAAACAACTTGTGCGAAGATTTTCCAAAGCTAAATGTAATTATTACAAATTTATATTATAGGCACAGTAGGTATGTGTTTGCACTTTTAAAAAGGCACAGTAATTTATATCTTGAAACATCGGGGCTTAAATCTTTTGGGCTTTTGCAAACATTTGTTGAAGTTGTAGGTGCAAATAAAATGGTGTTTGGCTCAAATAGTGGGGTTTTGTCTTGTGGCAGCGCTATTTGTATTGTGTGTTATGCTTTAATTTCAAATACACAAAAAGAACAAATTGCAGCAAAAAATCTTGAAAATATTTTTGGGAGTGCACTTTTATGAAAAACAGCTATTTTGAAAAAGTTTTAACTTGCAAGCCGCTTTTAGACGATTTTATAATAGATGCTCACATGCACAGCGAAAAAGTTTCTAGATTTTTTTCAAGATACAATAATGGCGAAGATTTGATTGAGCAAATGGATGCTATAGGAATTAATTGCGGAGTAGTTTCAAATTTATGGACAACTACAAACAATGTTGAAACACGTGAAAGTATTGCAAGCTTTTGCAATAAGTTTACAAACAGGCTGTTTGTTTATGCCGCACCTAACCCAAATTTTGGCTTTGCAGATTTTAAAAAAGAGCTTATGCAATATGCAAAAATAAACATAACAAAGGGAATAAAGCTTCACCCGGATTTACATAAAAAAGATTTTTTGTGCGAAGAATATAGGTTTGCATATGAGCTTGCACAGCAAAACAAGTGGCCGGTGCTACTACATACATGGGGTATAAATGACATAGAGGCTATGGAGGCAGTGGCAAAAGAATACAATAAAACGGTGTTTTTGTTAGGCCATAGCGGTGGTGAAGAGAAAGCAGTTATAATGGCAAGTAAAATAAGTGCCGAACTTGATAACGTGTACCTTGATACGGCGTGTAGTTATGTTTGGCATAGCGCAATTGAATATATGGTAAAAGTTGCGGGCGCAAATAAAATTTTGTTTGGTTCCGATGCTTATTGGAATTCGATAGAAGCGTCGATTGGAAGGATATTATTTGCCGAGATTGAAGATTTTGAAAAGAAACTTATACTTGGCGAAAATGCAAAATTGCTTTTTAATATATAATTTTTATTTTGGTATTTATTAAAGGGGTGGGTAATATAATGGCGTATACCGATATAACATTTCACCCCTCGTGGTGGGCAAATAAAGGCTTTTCTTTTGAAGAAAAGTTTTTTACGGACTGTGAATACAGAATGGAAACAGACAGGCATATGCGCCGCGTTTTGTATGAAAACTATGGTGACTATGGTATTGGAGAAAAAGACCCAAAACCAAGACCGTTAATTGATTCTGATTTGCTGGCAGGCGAATATTTGCAGGCGCAAATAATGGGATGCAATGTTGAATTTTACAACGATAAGCTGCCATACACGCACCCGCTTAATGCCGAACATGGTGAAATTTCACAAGTAAGCAACATGAATATTAACGAAAATAGAATATGGCAAAAATACAAAGAACAGTTTGAGTATTTAATAAATAAATACAAGCGTGTTGAAAGTTATGTTGACATGCATGGTGTTCAAAATTTAGCACTTGATTTGCGCGGAAATTTGCTATATGAAGACTATATATGCGAGCCCCAAAGCGCCGAATATTTTGTAAAGAGTGCACTTGATTGTATAAAAACGGTTAAAGAACAGGTTTTAAAATATACAAAGTCTACAAGCATTGGTGTTACATCAATAGTAAAACAGTTCGACCCAAATTTATATGTTACGTCAAATTGTACTTGCGAGCTTATTTCGCAAAGCACATATGAAGAGTTTCTTTTATACGCTGACAAAGAACTTAGTAATACAAGGCCGTTTGGTATTCATCACTGTGGGCAAACTATGGAGCACCTTGCAAAGGCGTATGCTAAGCTAAAACCGGATTTTATAGAAATAGGCGCAGGCTCTAACATAGAAAAGACGCTTGAGTGCTTTGATAATATTGAAATGGTAAACTTGCGGTACAGTCCTTTAAAATTATCTACAAATACGCAAAGTCAAATTGAAAACGACATTGACAATATGATAAGCAAATGCAGCGGAATTAAACATATAGGCATTTCTTGTGTTGGGGTAGATTTAAACACATCAAGCGATAATATAAAAACTTTTTTACAACATGCACAAAAAGCAGGTTATAACCCATAATGCTAGTTTTATGCATAAAAGAATGGAGCATATAAATGCAAAGTAATTTTATAATAAGCAATGCAAAAATAATATTAAAAGATAAAATTTTGCAAAACGGTTATGTTGAAGTTGAAAACGGAACAATTAAATGTGTGTCGCAAAAAGATGTGGCGAGCGATATAAAATGTGAAGTTGTTGATGCAAATGGGCTTTATTTATCTCCTGGTTTTATAGATGTTCACGTTCACGGTGGCGGAGGCGCAGACTTTAGAGATGCAAGTGAAAGCGCATATGAAACAGTATTAAAAACGCATTTGCATGGCGGTACTACGGCTTTAATGCCAACATTATCATCTTGTACAAAAGAAATTACAATAAACTGTTTAAACGCTTACAATAATTTTAAGCAAAACTTAGAAAAAGATGAAAATAGGAGTTTGCCGCAAATTTTGGGCTTGCATATGGAAGGGCCTTACTTTTCGCTAGAGCAGTGCGGCGCACAAAACGATAAAATTATTAGGCTGCCTAATTTAGCCGAGGCGAAAGAGTTTCTCAATATATGCAAAGACATAAAAAGATGGGCTGTTGCACCGGAACTTAGCGGGGCACTTGACTTATCAAATTACTTAAGTAAAAACGGTATTACAGTGTGTGTAGGGCATAGTAATGCAACTACTGCCAAAGTGCAAGAGGCGTTTAATAATGGTTTTTCGTGCATTACGCACCTTTATTCAGGCTGTTCTCACGTTCACCGCAATGGCCCTTTTAGAGAGGGTGGTGTAGTTGAAGCTGCATTTTTGATTGATGGAATGAATGTTGAAGTTATTGCAGACGGTTGCCACTTGCCAAAAGAACTATTACAACTTATTTATAAAATAAAGGGCAGTGACAAAATAGCACTTATAACAGACAGTACAAGAGGCGGAGGAAAACTTTACCCGGATGGGACAATATTGTATGACGACATTGAAAAAGAAAGAACATTTGTTGTTAAAAGCGGCGTTGCAATGATGCCCGATGAGAAAAATTTTGCAGGAAGTATAGCTACAATGTCAAGGCTTGTTAAAACTATGTATAAGCTTGCGGGTGTTCCGCTTTATGAAGCGGTTAAAACAGCAAGTTTTACACCGGCTAAAATGGCAGGAGTAGACAATAAAATGGGTAGCATTAAATGTGATAACTATGCAGATATATTATTGTTTGATGATGACATAGACATAAAAACAGTTTATATTAGGGGCAATAAAGTGTTTGAAAAAACATGTAATATACTTTAGATAGTTTTAATTTTTACAAACACTATTAATTGTATATTAGCATGAGATTTTAACTTAAAGAATTTAAAAAAGAACGGAGCTTTGGAATGAAAATTAAACAAGTTAAACATTACAAAATTTACGATGAAAAAATTGACGATTGGAATGGCCGAATTTTAGATAAATGGGTTTACGACGATTTTGTAAACGACCCAACAGTCAAAAAAGGGTGGATATCATTAACAAGCCTTGCGGTTCATGAACCATCAGACACAATTTTGGTTGGTATAGGTAGTTTTTCAGCTGAACTACTGTGGAAGTTTGACACGAAAAGCAAAACTTTTACTTCATGCGAATATGAAAAAGTAGGAGAAAAGCACGATGCAAAATTTCACCGCTCTATGGAAATAGACGGCGATACCATGTATGGCGGAATTGCACTATTTCATGATATTGATAAGCAATTTGAGGCAAAAGGCGGAAGAATTGTAAAATACGATATAAACTCAGGCGAATTTGAATTTTTAGATAGACCTTACCCACCTGCATATATTCAATCAATTGCATATGATAAAAAGAGAAAAATAATATATAGTTTTTGTGCTATGCCTGAAGTTTTTTGCAGATATGATATAGACACAAAAGAGAGCAGATTGATTGCCCACCTTGGCAATGGATGTGAAATTGCACAATCGCACAACCCTGTTATTGACAACGACGGAAATGTTTTTGGCACATACGGTGTTCTTCGTGCTTTCTCATATAGAACAGGGCCGGATTCTGTAAGAATAATGAAATATAGCCCTGACACAGATAAGGTGGACTTTTTATCATATGGATACCCAAGAACAGATAAAGCCGGGGATAAAGGAAAACCGGATACACAAATATTGGGGCCGGACGGCAATATTTATGTAGGAACAGATTATGGAATGCTTGCAAGGTTAAACCCAAAAACATTAGAAGTAAAAGCGCTATGCAACCCCGACCCAAATGAAAAGCGTTTATCAGCCTTGGCTTTTAGCCCAAAAGACGGTTTGCTTTACGGTTTAACAGGCGAACATTACAAAACAAAACTTTTTGCTTATGACATAAATAAAGACGAACTTGTTTTTACACAAGAAGTTTACGACACAAATTCTCCTTCAGTAAAGCCTGATAGGTTCCATCATATGGTTATTACAAAAGATGGCACAATATACGCAGGAGAAAATGATAATAATGATAGATCATCATATTTGTGGGAAATTGTGGTGGAAAACTAACAGTATTTTACTATATAAATTTATATAGTGTAAATAAATTAAACAATTTAATCGGAGGTAAAATTTATGAAAAAGTTATTAAGCATCTTATTGGCATTAGTTATGTTAACAGTAGTATTTTCAGCTGGTTCTAGGCCTGAGCAAGCAGCAGCGGCACAGACAAGCGCCGGGACAGCGACTGCGGAAGGGGCTGGTGAAGG
>CAYJDK010000066.1:0-9472 GCA_964368905.1 uncultured Bacteroides sp. | reverse complement strand
AAATCCGGCACGGCAGAAACAGAGGGACTTGGCTTTGCTATACCTATAAACGACGCACTGGAAGTTGCAAACGAGCTAATAAATAACGGTTACGTAACGGGCAGGCCCGTACTTGGCGTAACAGTAATTACTATAACAGACGTACAAACAGCATACTCAAGCGGCGTTTCACGCCTTGGTGTTTACATTGCAGAAGTTACACCGGGTGGCGGTGCAGACCTAGCGGGAATACAGTCTATGGATTACGTTGTTAGTATTGACGGCGTTGCGGTGGAAACCACAACAGACATAACAGATTATTTGGAAAATGCCGCCGTAGGGGATACAGTTAACTTGCAAATTATACGCGGCTCTGAGATTTTGTCCATAGATGTTGTTTTGCAAGAATCTAACCCACAAACGGCAGTGGCGTTGCCGCAACCAAGCACACAAGAACAACAAGGCGAAGAAAATAACGATGGTGGGTTTGTTATACCTTAATAAATATATATAAAAGTAAAACGGTACACCTTATAGGTGTACCGTTTTATTTTTAATTAATTTAAAATTTTGTTATGCGGGGTTAAATACATCTTTGCCAAGCCCACAAACAGGGCAAACCCAAGTGTCCGGTAAATTTGCAAAAGGTGTGCCGGGCTCTATGCCACCTGCCGCATCACCAATAGATGAATCGTACTCATAACCGCATACACTGCAAACATGATTTTCCATAACAACTCTCCTTTAGCCGCTATAATTTAATGTGCACAAACCCTAATAGCGGCAATAAGAGCTTGGCATATACTTTTAAATAAACGCTATATATAAAAAGGTAAAAGCTAATAAATTAAGAATCTTTTGTAAGCTCTACCAAATTATAATCCAGTATAAAAAGTGTGCTTTTGCTTTTTGTGTAAAAACTGTGTTTTACACGTTCCATAACCGTGCGCCCAACATCAAATGTAGATATTGCAGGCAGCAATGCCGCCAGTTGAGACGGCCCATAACGTGAAATGGTATCTCCGCTTCGCAAGTTAAATTGCAATGTTTCGGTTAATTCTACCATTGCCTTGTCTAGCGCAAGAGGGTCTTGCTTACCGGTTTTCATTGTGCTAAGGCTAATAAGCGCAAGGTATATTGTTGTGCCTGTACGTTTTAGTGTGCGCATATGTAGGTGATATATGTCTTTAAAAATTAAATATTCACATACAAAAGCACCGCTGTCTTCAACGTCTGTTTTTAAGTCTGTGCAAATGTCGTTTATATCAACTTCTGCACTCCTGTCTTGGCGTATAAGCTCTTTATAAAAATTAACAATTTCTGCAGAAGGTTTCATACCAAGGTGCGTGTAATGCAATTTTGTTATATTTTGGTACTGCGTTGTTGCCTCTTTGCTTTTGCCAAGTTTTAATAAGGCAGACATAAGCTCTAAATTTAATGTAGACTCAAATGCGTCAATGTCAAGTGCTGTTTTACAAACTCTTATAACGTCGCTGTATTTTTCTTCACTGCCAAGCATTTTTATATATTTGTATACTGTTTTCATATATAAATCGTGGTAATAAAACACTTTAGGAGATATCCACGCACCAAGCCCTGAATCTGAGAGCAAGTCGTCTGTATATATAGTAATAATTTTTTCAAACATTTCTTTAGTGCTACGTGTTAACTCTTTTACATCTTCAAGCTTTTTGCAAAGGTCTTCAAAAATAAAAATGTCAACGCTGCACTCTAAATCCGGGTTCCACATATAAGCGCCGCGCTTTGTAATAATTGCATCTGTAAGGCCATAACCGCTTAGCTCTTTTCTTAACCTACTAACAAGTGTTTTAAGTGTACCCTCAAGGTTAACTTCGTCGTTGTCACCCCATAAAACGTCTACTATGTCTGCAACTTGTACAGGCCTTGTTTTGTTAACAATTAAAAATTCAAGCAGTAACATTTTTTTAGGTGACGATTTTAAATTGTTAGTTATAACATTGCCGTCTACAACTATTCTAAATTCACCTAGAGTAAAAATCTCTATCATACGTTGCACCGCCACCTTTATTGTTTAATTTAAATAAGTTGTGTTTAAATATTTTGCACGAAAAATCGTTAAATATAACAACATACTTACTTACTTACTTTATATTATAATTAAAAACTGCTTATTTTGCAAGTATAGTTTTTAATTTACTGTACCATAAAAATAGAAAGCGACAGTAACACACAATAATACAAATATAACGCACAATAGTGCAAAAAATAATTTTAAAAAATGTTGTGATTTTTTTAAATTATATGTAATATATATGGTAAAAGACGTAGTAATACCAACATTTTTTGCGTTTTTAATAAACGCAAAAAAGCAATACTGAACAGTGTTAGAGCATATATTTG
The DNA here is from genome assembly GCA_964368905.1 of uncultured Bacteroides sp. Classification (GTDB taxonomy): domain Bacteria; phylum Bacillota; class Clostridia; order Oscillospirales; family Ruminococcaceae; genus Ruthenibacterium. Next base: position 7,111 of record CAYJDK010000066.1, on the reverse strand, counting down.
TATACAGTGTTTAATGTATACAATATATAGTGTTTTTATGCCTTGCTATTTTGTGGTTACACGGTAGCAAAACAAGAGCTTTAACATGTAACCTCAATGTAACCCATTAATAGTATAATACTAAGCATAATAGAATGTAACAAATGCGCAATTATGTTAAAAGCCGTTTTATTGCGGCAAGGCATGTTTTGTAAATTTGTTTACATATAAATTTAAAACAGGAGAGAGAAAGATGGAAAACATTAAAGCAACAACCACATTCAAAAGAGTGCTAAGTTTGCTTTTGGTGTTCGTGTTTATGCTATCTGCAACAAACGTTTCAGTTTTTGCAACAGGCACAGGCGCAGGCGCAACAGACCCACAAACTCCGGTACAACAGCCGGAACCAACGCCTGAAGAAACAAACACCGAAGAAGTAAAAACAGAGTTAGCGAGTTTAACTAGCGGGCAGCAACCTGCCGTACCGCAAAACGCTAGCATTACACCTACTTTTAAATTAGAGTATGTGTTTAGCACAAAAAGCACATCGGGTATAGGCAACTTTGCCTCAGTACCTGCTAGTGTTAGCGATTTAACAGCAGGAGAAAAAGTAGCTCTTGATAATCTAATTGAAGGCCAAGGCTCGATAGATTTTAGAGTAAGAGCAAACGCAAGACCAACGCAAGACGATGGATACGATAAGAACGGCATTTATTTTACAAAGCAAACAAGCGGTACTGTGGACCCGTTTATTTATAAATTTGCCGGATATCGTGTAATAACAGAAGATGATTTAGTAGGCCAAGCACAAGCCACAATAGATGCAGTAAATAGTAACAATGTTGATTCTATTTATGCTTCTTATGATTCAATTACTAACTTGATGCTTGGAAAATCAATCGGCACATTTGTAAGAGCGGGCGAGGAGATATCGGTTAACAGCAATGCAAAAGCGTTTCCTGTTTTCATCTCTCTATACCCATACAAAGATTCACGCGTAAATGTAGAACAATTTATACCCACATATGATAATGACACTTACGCTGAAAACGATTTACGTGTGCGTTTTTATATAATGAACACACCAATTGGTGACGGCTACGACACAGTGTATACATTTAACCCAAATGTACTTGATGATGTTGCAAAAGCCGGTAATGATACAACAGCTTTTGCAGACTATAACCAAAGCTGGGGCGCACTATTAAAACCGGGCGTTAAAATATATGAACACGCAAGCCCTGTTCAAGCAAAAATTCCTGTAGATGGCGCATCAGTGGAAGATTTAAAAAAGGCAGACGTTGTTAGCAAAGTTTTGCTAAACCCTGAGACTGATAGGCCAACAAACTTTGATGCAATTACAGCATTTAACGCTGAGTTTGGTTACACAGCTGAAAATACTAACGACCCAACAAACGATGCCGACACTCTTAATGAATACCTTGACCCAAATGAATTTGGTGTATTCTGGTACGTGGCTAAAGCCCACACTGACGGTTACCACATTGACGGAGTTATTTATGAATTAGCAAACCTTGGAACAGACGTTACAGTTAACTACTATGACGTTGACGGCAAAACTCTTTTATTCCAAGAAATAGTTAAGTATACAACTAACGCACCGGACGCAGCATACCACTACTATACAGACAGTGTTGACAATGTATCAAGAGACCCTTCATATACATCTCAAGCAGATTATGAAGCTAATATACCGCTACAAGAAACAGACGCAGGTGGAAATATAACAGAATATCGCAGATATTCGTTTAATAATAACGTAGAAGTACCTGCCGGCTATGAATTCTTAGGCTGGTATACAGACTCTACATTTACATCTACCTCCCCGGGGGATGATGGAAACCACCTAAAAAACCCGTTAATTACAGACATAAACCTTTATGCACACGTTGGAACAACAGTTCAATACGATTCTAACGTTGCGCGTGTAGACAATACACTTACAGATTTAGTTTATGACGATGCAAAAACTTACAACCTAGGCGCTACATTTAACGCAGAAGATTTTGCCGGCATGACAGATGATACAAATACTCCTTTTGCAGCACCTGTTGGTTACTCGTTTAGCCACTGGAGCACAAGCGAAACAGGCGTGGGCAACACAATTAATGTGGGCGACCCAACAGCGGTTGCAACATTACCTGCCAGCCCTGATACATTAACCAGAGCTTTATGGCCAACAGCGCCACTTGTGTTGTATGCACAATACACAAAAGACCCAACATTTGACTTTACAGTTGAAGATAAAATTGTTATTTATAATAACGGTAACCACGACATAATTAAAAATTATGCATTTGATACAGTAACAAATACAACAGTTGACGCAGAATATGTAACAGAATATAAACCTGTAGGAGCCCCTGACACAGATTATAAAGGCTTTGGCTTTATGACATTTGTAGGTACATATGACGTAAGAGTTACAGCAACAGCAAAAAGCTCAATGCCTGAATACAAAAACCAAGTAGTGGTAAAAACAGCACAACTAACAGTTATACCACGCCCAATTGAAGTTGAAATTGCTTTTGCTGAAAAAGATTACGGCCAACCCGACAGCGTTGTTACACACGGCCTTGTTAAAAATGGCAGTTACTATCAAATTACAGACCGTACCGCAGATTATGCTCAAAGCATAACATCAAAACAACCAAACCATAATGGCTCAACATACAATTATGGTGCGTATACAACTACATCGCAAACAAGAACAATATGGAACACATTTTCAGGAACAACAATAGAAGCTGCAGTTGGCAATAGATCTAATTCTTTTATAGGCCTAGATAAAATAATACGTGAACATTCAAGCGGCACAGGCACACCTGAAGAAGACGTATTAAGAGACGCAGCAAGAAACCCAATTCCTTACGGTGACGTTTTAACAATTGAAGATTTTACAGACCTTTATGCAAACAACGCAAACTTCATAGTTGTTAACGTATTACCGGGCGATTTCCAAATTAACCCGCTTGACGTACACATCGAAGCACAAGACACAACAAGAATTTACCAAGACACAGACGTTGTTAATGAAGTAAATACTTGGATGGCAACAGGCGAGGGCACATCTTTTGTATATGATACAACAGGCACAAACCAAAGATTTTTAACAGCAGACGAAGCTATTTTTACAGGCATTACATATGAAAATGCAGACCCTACCGAAACTTTAACAGCAGTGCTTACAACAATAGCACCACCACAAGGCGGCGCAGTTTATGACGATGTATTTGTAGTTGGAATAGACACAACACACCCAAAATATAACAACTACAACGTTACAACAGCACCGGGCACATTAAGAGTTAACACTAACCCCGGCATAAGTGCAGCACCTGTTGATGTAAGAGAATATTACGACAACAAACCTTATTCAGGTAGCGTTAATGTTTCAGGCTTGCCTGCCACAGCAACATACACAGTTTACTACAGAGCAGTTGGCTCAACAGGCGCATGGAGCACAACAGCACCAACAGCAACACACGTAATTGAAAGCGGCTCATACGACTTCTACGTTGAATCTGCAGGTTATACAACTTTCCAAAGCACTTCTATTTCAACAGCAGACAGTACAGTAGACGTTACAATTGACCCACGACCAATTACACTAACAGCACAAAATTTACAAAGCACTTATGGTACAACTCCGGCTTCGCCTGCAGCACCTAGTGTTGTAGATAACACACCGGACAGCGCAAACACAACAGACAGAAACTACCTTGACCCTGCAGTATTTGCTACGGACATTGGTAATACAATAGGTGCACAGCACAACAATTTAAGCGAGCAAATTAATGCAAACACATATACAGATGTAATTGAACCTACATACACAGCAAACCAAGACTATGTAGTTACAATTGATAATGCAGACCATACAATTATAAAAGCAAACTTTGTAATTACAGCTGCAAACTACCAAAAAACATACGGTGATGCAGACACATCTGCAACAGAGTATAACAACGGCGTTAACACTGTAACACCGCTTGCTCCTAGTGCATTCGGTTATTACTATGACGCAGCACAATTGCAATACTCTGACTCTGTAAGCAATATAGCAGTTACACGCGCAACAGCTAACGAAGATGCAAACACAACACCTTATACAGACGAGTTATTAATTAGCTTTACAGGCAACATTAGCAACAGCCGCACACCAACACCTGAAAACACAGTAGTGTTTACAGATAACTACAACGTTGTTACTGAAGACGGTGATTTGCTAATTAACCCAAGGGCTATTACGGTTGAAGCAGGCGACTATGAAAAAACATTCGGTACAGATGACTCATCAAGTACACTAGCCGCATCAACTACATGGACACCTACTGCATCGGGCGACTTTGGATACAGAGTTGTTAACACAAATAACGCAGGCGCACCTGCACTTGGCACAGGCCAACAATTAAGCGGCATTACAGTTGTTAGAAACAACTTGCCGGAGCAAAATTCAGGCGATTACACTAATACACTTGTTCCATCTGGCGCAATTGTTACAGACAGCGCAGGCCGCCCTGTAAACATGGCAAACTACACAGTAACATATGTAAACGGCGACTTTGAAATTATACCTGTTGACATTATTGTTCAAGTAGGAAACTTTGTTAAAACATACGGCTACGCAGACTCAACAAGCGCTTTAACACCGGCTAATACTGCATACACTAGCGACACAACAGGCACATGGAGCTACATTGTTACAAGTGGCGCACCTGTTAACAGAACAGTAGACGGTGTTCAAATTAATGATACACTTGAATTAACAGTTACAAGAACAAACGCACCGGCACCGGGTAGCTACACAGACGCAAACACAACAGCTAACCCTGTATATACAGGCGTTCTTGAAGGAGCTTCAAACATTGTAAGCAACTACTCAGCAAACCCAAATAACAACTACAATGTAACAATTATTAACGGTGACTTTACAGTATTGCCAAGGCCAATTACAATTACGGCAAACGGCTTTACAAAACTTAACACAGAAGCAGACCCATCACCGCTAACTTCTTACATTTCATCGGGTCAACTTGTAACAGCAGGAGACCTTGGAACACTTGGTGCACAGCGTGTATCTACATTTGTAGGCAACCCGCTAGGTACATCAATTGGAGTAATAGAGCCAACACATTCAGTGACAAACGATAACTATATTGTTACGCTAATTAACGCAGACGTTACTATTACTGCATTTACACCACCGCCACCGGTACCACCTGTACCACCGGTACCTCCTGTACCGCCGGTAATACCACCAACACCTCCTACACCACCGGCAGACCCACCTACACCTCCAATAATAGACATACCTGAAGTAGAACCACCGTTATCGGCAACAATTGAAGATACAGAATTGCCGCTTGCTTCAGGCGCAGCATGGGCATTATTAAACCTAATTTTAACAATAACAACAGCATTTATGTCCATAGTTCTATTAATTAACTACTTTGGTAGAAGAAAACAAGAAGAGAACGAAAAAACAACAGAAAATGCCCAAACCGAAGAAGAAAAAGAAGAAATTAAACATAGGGGCATTATTAGGCTAATGAGCATTGTGCCTGCGGTTGTAGCAGTTATAGTATTTATTTTAACTGAAGACATGACATTACCAATGACAATTGTTGATGATTGGACATGGTTAATGGCCGCTATTACCATTGTACAAGTAGTAGTTGCAACTCTTGCAAAGAAAAGCATAGAAGAAGACGAAGACTACGACTCACAAGCTTTTGCATAATTAGCACAGCTTAAAAAATACGCAAAAAGTTTTAACTAATTAACAGCTATAAGGGGCTGTGTAAACGCTGATAGTTTTACACAGTCCCTATAGGCTTTTTAATAATGAAAGGAGGGTGGCAAGCACAAAATGGTAAAAATAATAGCATTTGACGGGTTTAAAATACTTGTTGACGGTGAAAACATAGTTAACAGGTTTGGTATAACATCAAAAAAAGCAATATTACTGCAATATTTATTAGCTAATTTAAACGAAGAAATTTTAATTAAAGACATTGCAAAGGTTTTATGGCAAAACGACGAGAGTGAAGACTCAATAAACGCTACAAAAATGACAATAGCGCAAGTTAGAAATGAACTTGCAAACTATGATTTAGCAGACTGCATGCTTGTTAGAAAAGACAGATGCGCATGGACTGTTAGAAAAGACGTAGACATTGATTTTGTAACAATGCAAAAAACGTATCAAAAGGCAATGAGCGAAAGCATGGCAGGCAATAAACCACATGTTTTGTTTGAAGAAATACTTTTTACGTATGCAGGAGATTTGTTTGCAACATTGGGCAACGTAGAGTGGATAAAACATACAAGAGCATATTTTAATAAGCTTTTTTGCCAAACAATTAAAAAGTATATAGATATACTTGAAAAAGAAGAAAAATTTATTGACATAGTAAGGGTTAGCAAATTAGGCATTGAAAAAGTACCACTTGAAGTGGATATTAACATTGCATTTATGAAAGCTTTAATAAACTTAAACAGGCCGGCAGAGGCACTGCTGCAATACGAGAATGTAACAAACTTATACTACATTTATTTTGGCGGTAGCTTACCAAACGAGCTTATTGAGTTTTATAAAGTGCTAATAAAACAAGAAAAAGTAGCGCAAATTAACTTAGAGCAAATTTATGAAGACTTAAAAATTGAAGACGAAGACGAAGGCGCACTACTGTGCGATTATTCTATATTTAAATATATATTTAGGCTGTATATGCGCAATTTAAAACGGCTTAATACAACAGTTTTTGTTGTGCTTGTTCGCCTGCAAGCAATGGGCGGCAACATTGGCCCAATTGAAACAGACAGGGCAATGCAACGCCTTGGCAACACTTTAAAAGACAATTTGCGCTCCGGAGACGCGCTTTCGCGGCAGAGCATAATGGCATATGCATTGCTTTTACCAAGGGTAAATAGCGCAAATACGTGTAAATTTGTTATGGAAAGGGTAAAGCAACTTTTTTATATGGATTCTCAAAACACAAAATTTACACTTGAGTATAAAATGCTTCAATTAAAAGAAGAAGAGTAAAATAAATATTTTAGCATTAAGTATATATATTTAACATAAAAACACTTGCTTTAATATACT
>CAYJDK010000065.1:0-9513 GCA_964368905.1 uncultured Bacteroides sp. | reverse complement strand
CTTGTTCAATATATATTCTAATTTGCTCGTTGTTTTTTATGTCGTTAGGTGTTATCATTATCTTTCTCCTTTGTGGTTTGTTCAAGTATTACAAACGCAGTTGCCGTGTTTTGTTCATGCGTTAATGAAACATAAGCAGTTAAATTTTTTAATTCTATAATTTTTTTTGCATCTCCCGTAAAATAAAAATAAGGTTCGCCGGTTTCTTTTCTTAATATTTCAACCTCGTTTAACTTAAAATCGCTTGTAAAAATTCCGGTGCCAAGTGCTTTTGAAAACGCCTCTTTAGCCGCAAAATTTGCCGCAGCACCTAAAGTGCTGTTTTTGCGTGCATTTAAAAACTGCATTTCGTTTTCTCCAAACACTTTATTTATAAAAGATTTGCGCTGCATTGCTTTTTCAATGCGCTGTGCACTTGTTGTGTCTACACCAATACCGTATATCATTTTTACACCGCCTCATGTGTAAAGTATACTATATTGGGGTTTTAAAAATCAATATTTTTTTATTTAATGCTTTGTAAACAAGTGTATTTTAAAGCAAATGCAAAGCATTTGTACTTAATAACTTGTTATTCAGTAGGTTTTATTTATGTACAAAACGTAAAATTTGTTAGTTTTACTATTGCATAACAATTAAATTTGCTGTACAATAGTTATACAATATTTATTAGGGGGATATGCCAATGAGTGAGTTAAAAACTTCTGTCTTTTCACTATATGACGACAGGGATAAGGAAATTAGGGCCATTTTAACAGATGTTTACAGCGCACTGAAAGAAAAAGGATATAACCCCATTAACCAAATTGTGGGTTATATATTGTCTGAAGACCCCACGTATATTACTACGTACCAAGGGGCCAGAACAAATATGCGCAAAATAGACAGAGATGATTTGCTACAAGCTTTGTTAAAAAGCTATTTGTCTGAATAATTGAACAAAACCATACACATTTTGCAAAAAACAGTTATTGTGATATGAGTTATTTATATTTTGAGGAGAATTTTAATGGCTTTTAAACCTACGCTTATGTATAAAGGCAGGCCGCTTGTTCGCAGTAAAAACGATATTTATTACGGCAACCCGCAAGACCCATACGTTATATTTATGCAGGTATTATCTACTACTAAAACGCAGCAAGGCGCTAGCATTGCAGACCGTATTCATATAACACTGCTTTCTACAGATACAGCAAAACCACCTATTGAACGCATGCTTAAACAAAGTGATAAAAATGGTTTGTTTAATGCTCTTGACATAGGCTCTATATGGCTTGAACGTGCGCTTGCCGATGCTAAATAATGTTATTGTATGCCACATGTTACTATAAGTTATGATATTTATTTTAACCTAATAATATTATTATAGAAAAGCAGATGTACGGCTATTGCTTTTACAATGCTTTGCCGCAGTTTATGGCTTTTAACTGTGTAAAAATTGGGTTCGTATTATATCAGATTAGCTAAACACACTCGCCGTATGTAAAAGTAACGGCGAGTGATTTTGTGTAAAAGAGCATTTATTATAATTAGTTGTATTTATATACATTGTGTATTTAAATACAATATTTAAACAAATTGTAAACATTGGAGTTTTACTATGCCTTACAAGCTTTGCAAAAACAGCGGTGATTTTGTAAACATACCACAGCTAATAATATCGCGCATACACGACACAGAAGAAGATTTTGTGCGTGTGGCACTTTTTGTTGTGTCTACAAATAATTGCAACACAAAAGACATAGCAAAAGCGCTGCATTTAAAAGATGAACAAAAGGCTAAACAAGCGCTTATGTTTTGGAAAGGCGCAGGCCTTATTGAAAATAGCACTGAACAAAAGCAAACGGTTGAAGACGATGATAAAAAGCAAAAAAGGGCACACTTAACAACAAAAGAAGTAACTAATTTTGCAAGCAAAGATTATGCAATTGCATTTTTAACACAGGAATGTCAACGTTTAACGGGTGGCATAATAACACAAACAGACATAAATATTTATGTTTCAATGTATGTGGTTGATGAAATGCCGGTAGATTTTATACTACTTGGGGTTGCGCATTTTGCTTCGCTTGGTAAACGCAGCGCAAGGTATATAGAGCGGGCATTGCTTAGCTGGCAACGTGAGGGAATTACAACGTATACAAAGGCAGAAAAATATTTAAAACTAATAGAAAAACAACAAGAATACGTAAAAAGGGCGCAAAAAGCAATTAACGAGCCGGAGAGTAAAGTATCTAAAACAGAAAGCACAATTGTATATGATTGGTTTGAAGTTTTTAAATATAGCGAAGAAATGATAGCAGAAGCAGCAGAGATTGCGAAAGAAAAAAAGAGTATTAAGTACATAAACGGAATACTGCGCCGCTGGCACGAGCAAGGGTTTAAAACAATTAGCGATGTTATAAGAAACCAAAATAACAATATGCAAAACATAACTGTAAATAACCCTACAGCTAAGAGTGTTTTATCCGGTAAAATACGGCCGGTACCTTCATTTAAACCGAAAGGGGACAGTGAAAAGTGAGTGATGAGCTATATAGAGTAGCAATGCGAAAAGCGGCAACAAGTAGGCAACGCGCAATAACAAGTGCACATGAATATAAAGCCCAAATTTTGCAAAAAATACCGGAACTTTTACAAATTGAGCAACAAAAAAGCACGCTAGGAATTAAAGTGGCACAGCTTGGTATTGCAGGCGCAAGCAGCGCGCAAGTGCAGCAAATAACAAATGATATTAAAAAGCTTGATGAAATAAAGCAAGAGCTTTTTAATAAGCATGGCGTTAACGAAAAAGAGTTAACGCCACAATATAGTTGCGTTAATTGTAAAGATACCGGGTTTGCAAAAGGAAAAACATGTGTGTGCATACATAAACTTGTATCACAAATGAGAACAAAAGACATTGAAAAATCAAGCACATTAAAACTTTGTGGGTTTGACACATTTGATGTTAATAAATACCCCAATACAAATATTGGTTATGATAATGTTAATGCAAGGCAACATATGCAAGATATATATAATTATTGCGTTGATTATGCAAATATGTTTACGTTAAATAATACAAGTTTATACATGTGTGGTTATGCAGGGCTTGGCAAAACACACCTTGCGCTTTCAATAGCCGGCACGGTTTTAAAAATGGGTTATAATGTTGTATATGTAAGCGCACAAAAAGCATTTGCAACAATTGAAAAAGAACATTTTGGCCAGCCGGGAGACACATTAAGCACAATGGAAAATGCAGATTTGTTAATACTTGATGACCTTGGCACTGAATTTATTTCGCCATATATAAGCGCATGCCTTTATAGCCTTATAAACACAAGGTGCATGAAAAAGCCAACTATATACACAAGTAATATTATTAACGATGATGATTTACGCAGAAGATACACAGAAAAAATAGTATCTCGCTTATTGGGTAGTTGTGAAGTGTTAACGTTTTGTGGCGAAGATATACGCCTGCAAGGAAAGTAAAAAGGAGATTTATGAGCACAAGAAAAGAAAATATATTGGGGACAACTCCAATAGAAAAGCTATTGCCAAGCATGGCAATGCCTATTATGTTTAGCATGCTGGTTCAAGCGCTTTATTATATTGTAGACGGCATGTTTGTTGCACGCATTGGCACAGATGCATTTGCGGCAGTTAACTTAATATTTCCTATACAAAATGCCATGGTTGGCGTTGCGGTGGGTACCGCAACCGGTATGAACTCGCTATTGTCCAGGAAATTAGGAGAAAGAAATTATATACAGGCCGCTAAAGTAGCACACAACGGCGTGTTTTTAAGCATAGTAAGCTGGTTGCTTTTTGCAGCAGTGGGGCTTTTTGGCAGCGAAGCTTTTATGAGAGTAAATACAAGCAACGAAGCAATTATACAGCAAGGCACAATTTATATGACTATTTGTACGGTGTTTTCAACAGGTTTGTTTGTACAAATTATTTACGAGAGAATTTTGCAAGTTACGGGTAAAACAGTGTTTCAAATGATAGCGCAAGTTACAGGTGCTGTTATAAATATAGTTTTAGACCCTATTTTAATTTTTGGCTATTTTGGTTTACCGGAAATGGGCGTTGCAGGCGCAGCACTTGCAACTGTAATTGGGCAATGGTGCGGCATGATTATTTGTATTGTTTTAAATAAACTGTACAATGGTGAAGTTGATATTAAAATAAAAATGATTAAGGCCGATTTTGCAACTATAAGGAATATATATAAAGTTGGAATACCTAGTATAATAATGCAAACTATTAGCAGTATTATGGTGTTTTTAATAAATGGTATTTTAATATCTTATACATCAATAGCAGTTGTAGCGTTTGGTATATTTTTTAAGCTTATGAGCTTTATGTTTATGCCTTTGTTTGGCCTTGTAAATGCGCTTGTGCCAATAGTAGGTTACAACTTTGGCGCAAAAAAGCGCTTGCGTATAATTAAAGCAATACGCCTTGCAATAATTGGTGGTTTAAGTATTATGGGTATAGGCATAATAATTTTCTGGGCATTCCCGGCACAATTGCTTAATATTTTTGATGCCAACGAAGAGCTTTACAGTGTGGGCATACCTATGCTGAGGATAATATCGGTAAGTTTTTTATCGGCAAGCACTTGTATAATATTTTCCAGTGTTTTTCAGGCGCTTGGCAACGGTATGCTTAGCTTGTGGATGAGCGTAGGCCGCCAACTTGTGGCACTTGTACCTAGTGCTTATGTGCTGTCTTATTTATTTGGGCTATCTGCTGTATGGTACAGTTTTATAATTGCAGAATGTGTTTCGCTTGCGCTTGCCGTAATATTTTTTAGGCATATGTATAAAACACATATAAAAAATTTACCCGATTAAATACGTTAAAAACAAAACAAAAATTAAGTATAATATTCCTTTACAAAATAATGGCATAATATTATAATAAATGTGTATGTAATGTGTTTTATTATTTTAATACATGTTAAAATTTTAAACGCAAGTTTTATATTATTAATTAAAGCCGTGTAACAGCAATAGAATGGAGATTGGTATGGTAAAAAATGTTCCCGAAATTTTTGGAAAAATGGTGTTTAACGATGGTGTTATGAAAGAGCGTTTACCACGTGACACATATAAAGAAGTAAAAAAATGCATGAATGGGCGTGCGCGCTTAGAACTTAGCGTGGCAAATGTAGTTGCAAGTGCAATGAAAGACTGGGCTTGCGAAAATGGTGCAACGCATTATACACACTGGTTCCAACCTATGACGGGCATAACGGCAGAAAAACACGATAGCTTCATTTCTCCAACAGAAGATGGGCGCATTATAATGGAATTTTCAGGCAAAGAGCTTGTTAAAGGAGAGTCAGATGCATCGAGCTTTCCATCAGGTGGATTACGCGCTACTTTTGAAGCACGTGGGTACACGGTATGGGATACAACAAGTTTTGCTTTTATAAAAGAAAATACGCTTTGTATTCCAACGGCGTTTTGCTCTTATGGTGGAGAAGCGCTTGATAAGAAAACGCCGCTTTTGCGCAGTATGGAGGCGCTTAATACACAGGCAATGCGTATATTGCGATTGTTTGATAACACAACGGCAAAAAGAGTTAACACAACGGTAGGTGCAGAACAAGAATATTTTTTAATAGACAAAGAAATTTTCTTAAAACGCCCTGACTTAATATATTGCGGAAGAACGCTTTTTGGCGCAAAACCGTCTAAAGGGCAAGAGCTAGGCGACCATTATTTTGGCACACTTAAGGCAAGAGTTGCAGATTTTATGCGAGAATTTGATGAAGAATTGTGGAAGCTGGGAATACTTGCAAAAACAAAACATAACGAAGTTGCACCGGCACAGCACGAACTTGCGCCTGTTTTTACAACAACAAATATAGCAACAGACCACAACCAACTTACAATGGAAATTGCAAAATCTGTAGCAAACAGGCATGGGCTTACATGTTTGTTACATGAAAAACATTTTGTTGGCATAAATGGTAGCGGAAAGCACAACAATTGGTCTATAAGCACAGACACGGGCATAAATTTGCTGGAACCCGGAGATACCCCGCGTGAAAACGCACAGTTTTTACTTTTCCTTGTTGCTGTTATAAAAGCGGTAGATAAGTTTCAAGACATGTTGCGCGTTACTGTTGCAAGTGCAGGTAACGACCACCGTTTAGGAGCCAGCGAGGCACCACCGGCTATTGTTTCAATGTTTTTGGGAGACGAGTTAACCCAGGTGTTGCAAGCTGTTGAAGACGATGTAATTTATACCGCAAAAGGTAAAACACAAATGGAGGTAGGCGTAACGGCATTGCCTTATTTTGCTAAAGACACAACAGACAGAAACAGAACGTCTCCTTTTGCGTTTACAGGTAATAAATTTGAGTTTAGGATGGTAGGTTCTACATTTTCTGTTGCGGGGCCAAATATAGTTTTAAACTCTACCGTTGCAGATGTTTTGTGCGAATTTGCGGATAAACTTGAAGGCGTAAAAGACTTTAATAATGAACTTGAAGAACTTTTGCGTGAAAACATTAAAAAACATAAACGCATAATATTTAATGGCAACAATTACTCGCAAGAATGGGAAGACCTAGCCAAAGAAAGAGGCCTTTTAAACTTAAAAACAACGGCAGATGCACTGCCGCGTTACCTTGATAGTAAAAATATAGAGATGTTTGAAAGGAATAGTGTTTTTACAGAGGGCGAAATATTATCTCGTTATGAGATTTTGCTTGAAAATTACTGCAAAACAATACAAATAGAGGCTCAAACAAGTATAGAAATGGCAAGGCGTGATATTTTACCGGGTGCTTTTTCTTACCAAAAAGAATTGGCGGAATTAGTTAATGCAAAGGCTAAAATTGACATAAGCTCTAACGCAGAGCGTGAACTTTTAAATAAAATTTCATTGCTCAGCGATACAATGCTAAAGGAAATAAACACTCTTGAAGAAAATATGCAAGAAACAAAACAGTTTAACGATTCGTTAAGGCTTGCAAAACATTACGAGACAATTGTTTTAAAAACAATGTTGCGTTTGCGCAATGCGGCAGACGAGATTGAAACGTTAGTTGCATCTAAATATCGCACATTGCCAACGTATGCAGAAATTTTATACAGTGTACATTAAAAAAAGCCTACTGAATAACTTGTTATTCAGTAGGCTTTTTTTATGTGCGGTCTTTAATATCAACGTATTCATTGCGAGGCAACACGCTTTTAAAAGCAGGGCGTATAATTTTACCACTATTAATAAGTGCCTCTATTCTGTGTGCGCTCCAACCGGATATTCTGCTCATTGCAAAGAGTGGTGTAAACAGCTCTTTAGGTAAATCAAGCATACTGTAAACAAAACCGCTGTAAAAATCTATATTGGCGGCAACACCTTTGTAAATTTTGCGCTCTTGGGCAATAACTTTTGGTGCTAATCTTTCAACTGCAGAGTATAGGTTGTATTCGTCTACGCGGTTTTTCTCTTTAGACAAACGCTCAACATATTTTTCAAACACTTTCGCACGTGGGTCGCTAAGCGAATAAACAGCATGGCCCATACCGTATATAAGCCCGGCTTTGTCGAATGCTTGCTTATTTAACAGCGCTTTTAAATATGCTTCTACTTGCTCGTCGTCGTTCCAATCTTTTATGTTTTGCTTCATGTCCTCAAACATGGTAACAACTTTTATATTGGCACCGCCGTGTTTTGGCCCTTTAAGGCTACCAAGTGCTGCAGCTATTGCAGAGTATGTGTCTGTGCCGGAAGAAGTAACAACATGGGTTGTAAAAGTGGAGTTATTACCGCCACCGTGTTCGGCATGTAAAACAAGCGCAAGGTCAAGAATATCTGCCTCAAGCTGGGTGTATTTACTGTCTTTGCGTAAAATATGCAGTATATTTTCTGCAGTAGATAAATCTTCTCTTGGGTTGTGTATAACAAGGCTTTCGTCCATTTTATAGTGGCAATAAGTTTGGTATGCATATACACTCATTATTGGGAAAAGCGATATTAATATTAAACTTTGGCGCAATACATTTTCTATACTTATATTTTCAGGGTCTTTGTCGTATCCGTATAAAGTTAGCACACATCTTGCAAGTGTGTTCATCATGTCGTTAGACGGTGCTTTCATAATAATATCACGCACAAATGTAGTGGGTAAACGGCGGTACTTTGCCAGCAAGTCACAAAACTCATTAAGCTGTGTTTGTGTTGGCAACTTGCCAAAAAGAAGTAAATATGTAGTTTCTTCAAAGCCGTATTTGCGCTTTTCAATAAAACCTTTTACTATTTTTTCTACATTTATTCCCCTGTAAAACAACTTGCCGTCACAAGGTACTTTTTGGTCTCCTGTTATTTCGTATGCCTGCACTTCGCTTATTTCTGTTAGGCCCGTTAAAACGCCGTTTCCTTGCAAGTCACGCAGGCCCCTGTTTACTTGGTACTTTGTATATAATTCAGGGTCAATACTGTTTTGAAGGCATAGTTTGCTCAAACTTTTAACTTCAGGCGGTATAATATTGTAATCAAATATGTTGTTTTGCATAATCCACTCTCCTAACATCTGTATATTTTTGCATGCTTTAAAACTATATAAACAAGTGTGCTAATTTGCGCGTGCACAACAATACGTGTTTAAAACATTTTTATTATTTTAATATTCGCCGTTTGTGCTTTGCTCGTTTAATATTTTAATAGCACTGCTTGTTCCAAGCCTGTCTGCACCAAGCTCTATAAATGTTGTCATATCATCAATGCTACGTATGCCGCCGGCTGCTTTTATTTTGCAACGCCCTTTAACACAGCGGTTAAAAAGGCGGATATCGTCAAAAGTTGCACCGCCGGTTGAAAACCCGGTAGATGTTTTAATATAATCTGCACCGGCTTTGCAAACAACATCACACATAGTTTCTTTTTCAGCGTCAGTTAAAAGGCAAGTTTCTATTATTACTTTAAGAACACTGTCGCCAACGGCTTTTTTAATTTCTCTTATCTCGTTTTCTACGTAATCAATATCGCCACTTTTGAGCTTGCCAATATTAATAACCATATCAAATTCTTTACAGCCAAGCTTTAGTGTTTGTTTTGCCTCATATACTTTGCACTCTGTTGTATTGGCGCCTAAAGGAAAACCTATTACACAGCAAACAGGTATTTTACCTTGTAAATAGTTTACAGCCTTTTCAACAAAAGCAGGGTTTATACAAACACTTGCTACGTTGTTTGCAATTGCTTCGTCGCAAAGTGTTTGTATTTGCTGCCATGTTGCATCTTGTTTTAAAAGTGTATGATCAACTTTAGATAATATATCTTGTTTTGAAATATTCATATTAACATCCTTTTTATAGTATTATTTTAAATTACATGTATTTCTATTTTAAATGGTTTAAAAAAATAATGCAACAATAATTTGTAAAATATTGTTTTATAACGTTAATTTTGTTTAATTTGCCAATATATACACATAAAAAGCGGCAGGCTTTAAGCCTGCCGCTTTAACTTTTACAATAAAATTATTATTTAACTTCGTCC
>CAYJDK010000064.1:7771-9560 GCA_964368905.1 uncultured Bacteroides sp. | reverse complement strand
GAGATTTTAAAAGTTTACATATTTATTTTAGAAAATATAAGCATAAAAAAGATAAGTTAAACAGGGCTGTTATTTTAAGCGAATTTGGAGGCTATGCATACAAAGAAAGTGACGCAAAACATGCAAAAAGAGCGTTTAGTTATAAAAATTTACAAACGAGAGAAGACTTTGTTAACGCCATTAGAAATTTATATAATAATGAAATAATACCGGCAAAAAATGAAGGTTTATGCGCTTGTATTTATACACAGCTTTCAGACGTTGAACAAGAAATTAACGGAATATTGAGTTTTGATAGATTGAAAAGTAAAATAAATGCAGATGAAATAAAAGACATATTTAATAAATTGTAGTAAATAAAAATAATTAACCTGCCTTAGAAGTTGTAAAATGTTACTTTTAAGGCAGGTTAATTTTTGTTTTGTAATTGTATAAATTATAAATATGTGTTATAATATAATGGAATGTAACTTTAATGTAATTTTTTGTTGCTTAGAGTTTTTGTAAACTGTGTTAACCTTTGTGATGAGGTGGTTAAAATTATACAATTTAAGAATTGGCTGGTAAATGCCTCAATTCAAAAAAAATTCATACCGTTACAGATTTTTATTATTATGTTAGTTGTTATTGTTAGCGTTATTTCAATTACATCGGTTGTAATGGTTAATACTTTTGCGCAAAATATAATTAATGTAAATGTGCAAAAAAGAGAAGATTTGAATTCTATAATTAGGAATATGTATGTATGCCGTGTTTTAGGAAGAGACATATTGCTGCAAGATGATATTCATTTAAGAGATGACCTTTATGACGAATATATTATAGCGTTTAATGAACTTGATTATAAAATGAACGAATTTTATAATAAATTAAGCGAAGAAAAAAGAGACGAGTTTAGCAGGATAATTGAAGAAAAAAATGTTTATAAAGAAAGCATGATATTATCTGCAGATATTTGGATAAGTGGCGGAAATTACGAGGAAGCCCTTTATGCCCTGCAAGTTGTAACGCCTATTGCAAACGATTTTTTTGGAAGCATAGATGATTTTTTAGCAGAAGAGCAAAGGTTAATGGACATTGCAGTACAAAGAAATAATGACCTTGTAATTTATGTTTTGGTTGCAGGCGTAGTGGTTAATATTTTAGTTATTGCAGCGCTTGTGTTTTTAATTAAATTTTTCTCAAAAAATATGAGTGCAAGTTTAATTTCGCTTGAAGATGCCATGATAAAGATAGCCGAAACAGGCAACATGAAAGTAGAAATACCAAAAGAACTTTATACAAAAGACGAGATTGGTCAAATAGCAAAAGTTGTTGAAAAAATGAAAAACATGCTTCTTATTTACTCGTTTAACGATAATTTAACAGGTGGGTATAACGCAAAAGCATACCATGAAGAATTAAATGATATATTTGAAAATGAAGAAGATAAAAAACATTTGTGGTGTGTTATATCTGATATGAACAACTTAAAACTAATTAATGACTTTTTAGGACATATTGAAGGCGATAATGCAATTAGAACAGTGTATAGGGTAGTAAACAAAAATTTTGAAGAATACGGTAAAACATTCCGCGTGGGCGGTGATGAATTTGTTTCTTTATTAAACAACTGTGATAAAGAAATTTTGCAAAGCAAAGTTAATATTATTAACAAGCAAATAGAAGAAGCAAATACACATTCTACACATAAATTTTCGCTTGCAATAGGGTTTGATTTATTTGAAGGACAAAGCAAAGAAGATTTTAGTGAATTTTTTAAACTAGTTGATAAGCAAATGTATAAAAA
>CAYJDK010000064.1:6223-7761 GCA_964368905.1 uncultured Bacteroides sp. | reverse complement strand
CGAAATTAAACAGGCCAGAATTAATGCTAGAGTGTCTAACCCGGAACTGAGTGTAGAAAAAAATGTTGAAGATGATGATGAAAATGACTAGTATTATTTTGGTTTTGGAGGCAAAACGTAATAGTGTATACAAAAGAAAACATTTATGATTTATTAAAGCAAAAAGAAATTAATTATAATGTAATTGAGCACAACGCCGTTTTTACAATGGAAGAAATGGAAAATTGCGGAATTACTAAAAAAGGTACTATATGTAAAAATTTGTTTTTAAGGGATGCAAAAGGTAAAAAGCATTTTTTAGTATCTGTTATGGGCGATAAACCTGTAAATTTAAAAGCGCTTGGAGACGCCTTGCAGACAAAGCTGAGTTTTGCATCTTTAGAACGCTTGCAAAAATATTTAGGCGTTATACAAGGTGCGGTGTCTCCGCTTGCAATTTTAAACGACGAAAGCAAAACGGTTGTTTTTGTTGCCGACAAAGATTTGTGTGACAAAACAGATTTGGGCGTACATCCAAATGATAATACTGCTACCGTATTTATTACTTATGACGCATTAAGTGCTTTAATAAAGGAAAACGGTAACGATATAATTTGTGTTGATATTTAAATAAAGCCTACTGAGTAAAGAGTTGCTCAGTAGGCTTTATTGATATTTGCTTTAAAATTATATAAAAGCTTTAAAAAAAATATATAAGTTTTGTGCAATAACGAGAAAGCTATAAACATTTTATTAATTTAATTTATTTTTTATGACACAGTGCATATTATGTGTTATAATACACCGGTATTATATTATGTGCCATGAAAAATACAAGATATATGTTTGATCAGTTTTAAAAAATCTATATGTATTATTGTAGTTTTAATTGACCATAATAAATTATCACAGGCAAATTATGTTATCATTTTTGCCTAATTATAAAACGGAGTTTAATATGATTAAAAGTGTAAATGTAAATAATTTTAAGCAAGTAAAAAGTATAATTAACACAGCAACAAAATGTAAAGCAGACATTAATGTTACGGATATTAAAGGCAGCATTGCAAATGCAAAGAGCATTTTAGGTTTAATGAGCCTTGATTATTCTAAGCCTGTAACGCTTGAGAGTGATAATGAGGCTGCTATTAAAGATGTAATGGTAAATTTGAAAAAGAATTAATTAATGCATGTTTAACAAGTTATACAGTAGGCTTAAATTATGTTTAAAATTGCAAGCAATTATAATACCCTTATAAAAGGCGCACGTGCAAACCTTTTATAAGGGCATGTTTTTTTAATTAAGGTAAGTATAGCTGGTTTTGTATTATAACTTAAACATATTTTGTGGTTATTTAAAAAAGTTTATAAATTTAATTTACAAAGGGTGTAAATTATAGTATAATCCCTTAGTATGTAAAAAAAATGGCAGGAGGCTTTAAAAGTGGAACAAATTTACGCAATATTATCATTATCACTTATGTTAGCGTTAGTGGGTGTATACATATTTGTAATGCGAGACAAAGACAAAAACGCCAAAGGGGGCAAAAATATTACTA
>CAYJDK010000064.1:5570-6213 GCA_964368905.1 uncultured Bacteroides sp. | reverse complement strand
CAACAAAGGTTTTAGGTGTTGCAAAAAGGTTTGCCGCAATTAATGGGCACAGCGTTTTAACAAATGTGCACATTGCAAAAAACGGAAAATTTGCCGATTTTGACTTTGTTTTAGTAGGTTCGTTTGGGGTGCTTTGCGTTAACTGTTTAGGCTATGGCGGAGAAATTTATGCAAACACAAACGAAGATAAATGGCTACAAGTTTTAAAACAAGAAAGAACATACTTTGAAAACCCTTTAAAACAGGCACAAAATGCAACAAGGGTTGTAAGAGATTGCCTTTTTGAAGATAAGATGAAAAATGTTTCTGTTACAAGTGCAGTTGTATTTACAAATAAAAATGTTTCGCTTGCTGTTGGCAGAAACCCCGACTGCTTAACGCCTGCTTCTTTTAAAGCTTTAATTAATAAAGATATGTATATAACAGATAAAAATGTAGACAAACAAAGGGTGATATCTGCAATTGAAAAGTTTTATGTATAATTAACAATTAAATAAAGTTCAATATTTACAATTAATTCATAAATAATTAACACAAAACATTGTTATATTATTATATAATAGAATCAGCAAAAGAAGAGAAGCCGCAATCTCATCTTTTGCACATGATTCCTCCTCACAAAAAAAATACCCCTAAGACACCG
>CAYJDK010000064.1:3893-5560 GCA_964368905.1 uncultured Bacteroides sp. | reverse complement strand
CTTTTGTGCAATTTTATTTTAAAAGACAATAGTAAAAGCTTTATTAAAAAAATAACGTAAGTACACATAGCTAGCAATTAAAATAATTTGTTTATAGGCTTTAAATTTGGCAACACTAAATTTGTAAAAATTAAATTTAATATAGTATATATTAAACCTTAAAGCATAATATAACATAAATATATAAAAACATGTTTAACCCTTAAATATAATTAAAATAACGGAGATTCATAGTATGAATGAAATAAAAGGAACATCTAAAAAAATAATAGAAATATTAAACCCCGACCAAGAATACATTGAAAAAGTATTAGTGGTTTTAAAAGCAGATAGCCCAAACGTTAAAATTTCAACAAAAAAAATACAGGCAGAAAAATACGTTTCAGGGCTTGTTTGCTGGCGCAAAACATGGTGGCCGTTTAGCCAACAAAAAGCACCAAAGCTTACCGTGCCATTAATTGTGGCCGCAATTTGTGTTGTTGGTTTTTTATTGCTGTTGTAAAAACACAAAGTGTTATAAATTAACAAATAAACCGAGCAGGACAAACAAACTTAAAAAACAGCACCTTTTAGCAGCATTAGTACAATATAGTTGCTAGCGTATGTCATTCTTGCTGTTAGCGAGCGAATATAATTGTACTTTGTTGTGGGGAGAAGGGCACAGCGTTTTAGTTCGGGGGGCGCCACTCGCCAAGTGTCGCCTGTCGGCGGTTGCTCGCTGGCATTAGCACTGTGGTGCGTCATCGCAACACCCGGCGATTTTGTTATTTTTCACGCTTAAAAGTAAAAGAAAAAACGTAAAGGCAAACTTTAATATTACAAAGCTCACACTTCACATAACATAAATAAGCAATATTTATACATGTGTTCATTAGCTTTATTTTAACATATCTTTTGCAATGATATGTTTATTATAGTTTGTATTAAATAAAGCAATGTATTTAAGTTTTGTTTTGTTTTTTGCAATAACAGTTTTAAATAAGTAAGTTTAATTTTTGTGTAGCATACTGTCGAAAAGTGTGGTATAATATGATGTATATATGCAGTTTTTTATAAAATAAAATATTTTATAAAAAACATGCTTTAAGTTATTATTTTACTTTTAAGCTGGGAGATATAATGCAACAAAAATATACTAATGAAAAAAGCGATGCTTTTGAACAACAAGACACATTATGCTATGGCAAAAATGCAGTAACAGAACTTTTAAAAAGTGATGCCGGAACAGACACGGTTTTTATTTCTGATACAATGAGCCAGCAACAAGCGGCTTACTTTACTGCGCTTGCAAAACAAGTAGGTGCGGTTGTAAAACGCGTGCACGCTTCTAAATTAAAAGGCATGTGCAAAACTGAAAACCACCAGGGTGTAGCTGCTTATAGTGCTTGCATAAATTATGCCCAGTTAACCGATGTTTTGCAAAACGCAAAAGAAAATAATGAGGACCCATTAATTTTACTTGCAGATGGAATAGAAGACCCACATAATTTAGGTGCAATTATACGCACGGCATATCTTTGCGGTGCACACGGAGTTGTAATACCTAAACGTGGCGGTGTGGGGATAACCCCAATTGTTATAAAAAGCAGTGCGGGGGCGGCCCTTAGGTTGCCAATTATTCGTGCCGCAAATATAGGAGAAACAATAAGAAAAATAAAAACACAAAA
>CAYJDK010000064.1:0-3883 GCA_964368905.1 uncultured Bacteroides sp. | reverse complement strand
GATATGGGTGGACAACCTTTACATAGGCACGAGCTAACAGGCGCAATAGCACTTGTAGTTGGTAGCGAAGGCAAAGGTGTTTCGCACCTTGTAAAAACTTTGTGCGACGGTAGCATATCGTTGCCAATGGCACCTGTTAGCGGTGGGGTAGACAGTTTTAATGTTTCTGTTGCAACAGGTATAATTATGTACGATATTATGCAAAAACGTAATAAGTAATATAGTTTTGTAATAATTTGGGCAGGAGGTAATTTTTTTGCAAGATAATAAAAATAATAATAGCATTGATAAGATATTGCAAGAGCTTGACAGCCAAGACATGAGCTATGATAAAAAAAATTCTATTGACGAAGATGTTGATGCAATATTAGAAAGTTTAGCTATAAATAAAAATAAAACTCAAAACATAAGTGCTGTTGAAGATGTGCAAATAAAAAATACGCAAAAGGCACATGTGCCTGAAAGTAAACTGCAAGATATTGAAACTCCATTACATAATAATGTGCCTAATAATGTGGAAATCATTAAGCAAATGAAAATGAAAACAGGGCATGAAAATTCTAATACATTAAATGAAATTAATGATATTGTAAATAATGCGCCTAAAGCGAAAATAATTACGGCTGCACCGCTTAATGCACCCGTTATACAAAGCGAAACAGAAACACTGGAATTGCCTACAATTAAAGCATATAGCGAACTTCAAGCAAAACGCTTGGCTGAAATTGAACGTATAGCAGTTGAAAAAGCAATTGAACGTTCGCAAAAGGGCAAAAAAAATAACCCTTATGCACTACCCGGCATGAAGTTGCGTAAAGAGGCGTTGCGTGTTGATGTTGATGACCATTTTAGAGACTTTTTTATGAATTCGGTTGCAAATGTAAGCGGAGGAATGCCTGCGCCCATAAATGCAACTGAAAATATAGATAACAACAGTAAAAAGGTAAAAAGAAAAAAGACAACTAAGGGCAAAGCACCAAACGGTGTAGTTGTAGTTGCGTCTTCAGACAATAAAAAAAGCACAGACGCCGCACTGCAAATTAACGAAGAGCCCGTTGGCACACATGGAACATTAGCCGGCTTTACTGTATTGTCACAGTCAACCGATGCTTTTGGAATACCTGTAGATAACACAAAACAGAGAAACCAAGGCAGTCAAAGTATGCAAGACGCTCACAATGTGCAAAACAAAGGCAATGTGCAACAAATAAACCAAAACGAACAAGTTAATAATGTACCGGCAGGGCAGCCGACAAACTTTAACAATAACGGTGCAGAATATTACACAGACAGCATTGTTAAACAAAACGATATATCGGACACGTTTATGCAAAACCATATTGATGTTGACGATGTAGCAGGCGAGCCACAAAACGAAATCAATATAGGCGTAAAAAATAAAAGCGAAATTTCTGAAATGCTTGAAAACCTAAAACCCGCACAAGGCGATTTTTGGCAAGAAAGCAAAAGTAGTGGTGCGATATTTAAAGAAATAACTGTAAATATGCCTATTACAAGAACTTCTACAATGGGAATTGACCCGGATAAATACGGCTTACCGGCCGACGATTACGAAGAAAACCACGACTATAATAAAATATCAGATGCACCTGCCGTGCTGCGTGAGTTAAAAAGCATTAAATTGTCAAAATTAGCAAGTGCCGTTGTTTCGGCAATAGTATTTTTAGTTTTAATTTTGCTTGACGGTATAGTAAAAGGCGGGAATGACTCATCTTTGGCCGCAATAATTTCACCGTCTACATACTTAATAATAAATACGGCACTGCTACTTTTTGTTGGTGCTGTTTGTGTGCAAACACTTAAATCCGGCTTTTTAGGTATTTTTGCACGCCCAAGTACAGACACATTGTCTATGTTTGCTTTTTTAGGCGCTATAATGCAAGCAATTGTATATTTTATATATCCAAGCAGCTTTGTGCCGCAATCGGTTACACTTTTTTCGCCAATTGCCGTATTACTGTTTTTTATACTAAATGCGGGTAAATATTTACATGCAATAAGCGTTATTAAAAACTTTAAAATAACAAGCGATGGTGAAAACCAAAGTGCCGGATTTATTGTAAATGGTAGAGATTTAACAAAAATGGTGTGCTCCGGTTTAAGTGAACCTAGCCCTGTACTGCTTTTAAGCAGGCCAACGTCACTTGTTAAAGGGTTTATGAAACATAGTTTTTCGTCTTATAGGAGTGACGTTTTTGCAAGAAAAATTAGTTTAATTTTGTTTTTGTCGGCTATAACGTGCGCTATAATATCGCTTGTTTTCACGTCAGATGTTAGTAAAACAGTTTCTGCTTTTGCGGCTGTTTTATGTATAGGTGCACCGCTTACAGCCACACTTGTATACGCTGTGCCGTCAATTATGCTGCAAACAGCAACAACTAAGGTTGGTGCTGTTGTGCCGGGTGCTGCGGCTATACAAAGCCTTGGCTATTGCAACACCGTGCTTTTACGTAGCGAGGAATTGTTTTTAACTTCTGATGTAAAATTGCACGGCATAAAGCCTTTTGCAGGGCGAAGAATAGACATAGCAATTTTATTTGCGGCAAGTATTATTTATTATAATTGCAATACATTAAGAGATACGTTTATGGCACTTATAGACAATAAAAAAAGTGTACTACTCCCTGTTACAAACAGCGAAACCGTTGCAGGGTTTGGTTTTACTGCCACGGTAGATGGCCAGTATGTAGTTTTTGGGAACCGTGCAATGATGCGCAGATATAATATTGAATTGCCTTCGCTTGAATATGAAAACAATTTTACTAAAAACGGAAAATATAGTGTAATGTATCTTGCGCTTAATCATCGTCCTTATAGTATGTACATAGTTGGATATAATGCTAACGCAAGCACAAAAAGATCATTGGACGGTTTAATACAATCAGGTTTTAGCGTTGTAATTCAATCAGACGATTTTAACATAACATCACAAAAGGCTGCAAATATATACAATTTGCCGTCCGGCTCTGTTAAAGTGCTTTCGCAAACAGAGCAAGATATGCTTGTTGGGCAAACAGAATATATGCCGGAGAGTGAGGGTTATATGGTGCATTCCGGCACAAGTAAATCTTTTATAGGTGCAATAAAAGCGGCCACACAAGCGGCTCGCAGAGAAAAAGCTTGCAACACAGTGCAAATAGCCGCTGTATTATTGTCTGTTGTTATACTTTTGTTAATGAGCGTGTTGGGGGTAATAGGTTCTTTAAGCTTAACAATAATAATATTGTACCAACTAGCGTGGAGCGCAGTTACACTTTTACCTTGTTTTATAAATAACTCGTAGGTAAAATTAGTATTGTAATAAAGTGTTTTTAAAATTAACCTATATAATTTTAAACAAAATTAAAGTTAAAGCATATGTTAAAAATTAAAAAAACATAATTTAACCCAATGCAACGTCTAGTGTCATCATAAAGGCAAAGCCTATTATAACACCGGCAACTCCTGCATATTGGCCGCTTTTTTTGTTTGCTTGTGGTATTAACTCTGCAGCAACGGCGTATATCATTGCGCCGGCGGCAAAGCTTAACAAATACGGGAGCAAACCTGTTATACTTGCCGCAAGTATTACGGCAATTATTGCGCCAAGCGGCTCTACAATGCCTGAAAGCGCACCGTATATAAAACTGCGCAATTGTGTGTTTCCCTCTTGCCTGAAAGGCAAAGAAACCGCAGCACCTTCAGGAAAATTTTGCACACCAATGCCAATTGCAAGCGCAATTAAAGAGGCTGTTAACGCGGCGGAATTTTCGTTTGTTGCCAAAACACAGGCAAGGCCAATTGCCATACCCTCGGGTATATTATGTAGTGTAATTGTGCCAAACAGTAATGACGTGCGGCGTGTATTACTGCTTTTATTATT
>CAYJDK010000063.1:0-9849 GCA_964368905.1 uncultured Bacteroides sp. | reverse complement strand
AATATTATTCATCGGTTCGTATAGACGTGCGCCGAATAGAGGGGTTAAAAGACTCTGCAGGTGCGTTTATAGGTAACAGAACACGTGCAAAAGTTGTTAAAAATAAAGTTGCACCTCCGTTTAAAGAAGCCGAGTTTGATATTATGTTTGGCGAGGGTATTTCAAAAACAGGCGAGCTTTTAGACCTTGCGGTTAGGCTTGGGTTTATACAAAAAAGCGGTGCATGGTTTAGCTATGGGGAAACAAGGCTTGGGCAAGGGCGCGATAATACAAAAATGTATTTAGACGAGCACCCGGAACTTTTTGAACAACTTGAAGAGCAAGTGCGCACAAATGCAGCAGAGCTTTACTCAATGAAAAAAGGCGAGATTAAAAAACGTGAAGAAATAGTTGCAAGCGTTGAACCTGAACAAAAAGAAGACACTCAGCAAAACAGCGGCGAAACAGCTCAACCTGCAAGGCGCAAGAAACCTGCAAGTATTGACATTATGGTAGAAGATGACTGAGTTTGAAAACAACGTGCACAAGGTGCAATTTGAAAAAGCAAAACAAAAAGCATTTTTGTACTTATCAGCGCGTGCACACTCTAAAAAAGAATTAATTACAAAATTAAGTAGGCATTTTGAGCTTGATGTTGCACAAGAAGTAGTTTGCTTTCTTGAAAATGAAATGTACGTTGATGATGAAAAATATGCTATTGAAAGGGCAAAACATCTTGCAGCAAAGCGCAAGTCCGCATATGAAATAAAAGCAGATTTGCTGTGTAAAGGTATAGACGTTTACACAGCAGAACAAGCTGTTTTAGCGCTTGAAGACTTTAGCGAAACAACACAATGCCAAAATATAATAAAAAGAAGTTATAAATCTAAATTAGACAGTGGACAAAGTGATAAAGTAATTAATGCTCTTTTGCGGCGTGGCTTTTCATATAGCATTGCAAAAAAAGCAGTGCTAGAGTATATAAACAGTAACGAATAGCTAAGTTGTAAAGGCAATTTAGATTGTAAGCGTTATTGTAAAATTGTTAAAATAAACAAAAGCACAGTTTTATTAAGTGTGCGCCTGAAAACGGAGACAACATGAACATATATTTTATATCATTGGGTTGCCCAAAAAACCAAGTAGACGCCGATGTTATGTGCCATGCATTAATTAGCAATGGTTATTTAACAACAAATAACATTGATGAAGCAGACATAATTATTATAAATACATGCGGGTTTATTGAAAGTGCAAAACAAGAGGCAATTGATAATATTTTACAAGCATGCGAACATAAAAACAAAAATAAACATGTTAAAGTAATTGTTACAGGCTGCTTAGCGCAGCGTTATTATAACGAAATTGCAAAAGACATACCGGAAGTAAGTGCAATTGTTACAATTGCGTGTAACAATGATATATGTAATATTTTAAAAGAAGTTTGCAAAAACGATAATGCTCAAAAACCTGCAATTTATAATGGAGATAAAAATAATTTTACTCCGGGCGGAAAGCGTGTTATTTCAACACCGCACCATTATGCATATTTAAAAGTGGCAGACGGATGCAACAATAATTGTACGTATTGCGCCATACCGTCTATACGTGGGCGTTTGCGCAGCAGAACAATAGAAGACGTTGTAAGCGAAGCAAAATTTTTAGCCGATGAAGGTGTTAAAGAAATAATACTTGTTGCGCAAGACGTAACGGCGTTTGGCGAGGATAGAGGAAAAAGCGAAATTGAACAGCTTTTGGCCGAACTTAACAAAATAAAAGGCATAAAATGGATACGTGTTTTATATGCGTACCCGGAGAGAATAACAAAAAGTTTTATAAATGCAATGACGCAGAACGAAAAAGTACTGCATTACCTTGATATACCAATACAACATATAAATAATGAAGTGCTTAAAAGCATGAACAGAAAAGGCAACAAACAAACAATAGTTAATGCATTAACAGAGCTTAGGAAAGCAATGCCGGATATATCTATAAGAACAACTGTTATTACAGGCTACCCAAATGAAACACATGAACAGTTTTTAGAATTATGCGAGTTTATAAAAGAGTTTAAGTTTGACCGCTTAGGCTGTTTTGCTTATAGCGAAGAAGAGGGAACTTTAGCAGCACAAATGGAGCAATTGCCACTAGAGTTGCGCCAAAAGAGAGCAGACATAGTTATGGAATTGCAGCAAAGAATAATGATGGAGTTGCAAAGTAAGAAAGTAGGAAGCATTTTAAAAGTTGTTTGCGATGAATTTGACGATGAAAACAATTTATACATATGCCGTTCTTTTGCAGATGCGCCTGAAATTGACGCACAAGTATGCGTTGTAAGCGAGCAATATATAAACCCGGGCGAATTTTTAAATGTAAAAATTGAAAACAGCGACGAATACGATTTATTTGGAACTATAATATAAAAAACAATAATGATTAAATTAAATAAACCCTTGAAAGGATTACAAAATGAACAACAGTAAAAGCACATATTATATAACAACACCAATTTATTACCCAAGCGATAAATTGCACATAGGGCACAGTTACACAACTGTTATATGCGATGCAATTGCCCGCTATAAACGCATGCAAGGGTTTGACGTTATGTATTTAACAGGTACAGACGAACACGGACAAAAAATAGAAGACAAAGCAAAAGATAAGGGTGTTACACCTAAGGAATATGTTGATGAAATTGTGCATGGAATTAAAAAACTATGGCAGTTATTAAACATAGAAAACGACAGATTTATAAGAACAACAGACGAATATCATGTGCAAGGCGTGCAAAAGATATTTAAAAAGCTTTATGACAAAGGCGACATTTATAAAGATGTGTATAAAGGACATTATTGCAAACCATGTGAAAGCTTTTGGACACAGAGCCAATTGCAAGATAATAAATGCCCTGATTGTAACGGACCTGTTTACGAAGCACAAGAAGAGGCATACTTTTTTAAAACTAGCAAATATGCGCATGCACTGTTAAATTTATACAAAGAAAACCCTGAATTTATTCAACCGGAAACAAGAAAAAACGAGATGATAGCCTTTATAAACCAAGGATTACAAGACACATGTGTTTCACGCACAAGCGTTAAATGGGGTATACCTGTAGACTTTGACAAAGAACATACTGTTTATGTGTGGGTAGACGCACTGTCTAACTACATAACAGCACTAGGTTATGAAAACAACGAGTACAGCGATTATAACAAATACTGGCCGGCAGATTTGCACGTTGTTGGCAAAGAGATATTACGTTTTCATACAATAATTTGGCCGGCTTTGCTAATGGCCATGGAAGAGCCACTGCCAAAACGTGTTTTTGGGCACGGCTGGGTATTGCTCGACGGCGGAAAAATGAGCAAAAGTAAAGGTAATGTAATAGACCCCGTTGTGCTTTGCGAGCGATATGGTGTTGATGCTATACGTTACTTTTTGTTGCGTGATATTCCATTTGGAAACGATGGAATTTTTTCTAATGAAATGCTTATAAACCGTATTAATTCTGACCTTGCTAATGACTTGGGCAATTTGCTAAGCAGAAGTGTTGCAATGGTTATAAAATATTTTGACGGGACACTTAACTGTGATAAAAAACATTTAGAAAAGTTAAAAACAAATAAAAATGATGAAAGTTTAAAATTTGATGCTGAACTAATTAGCATTTTTGAACAAATGCCTGAAAAAGTTACACAAAATATGGACAAGTTATTGTGCCCACAGGCACTGCAAGAGATATTTAAAGGTGTGCAAAGGGCAAATAAGTATATAGATGAAACAATGCCGTGGGCACTTGCAAAAAGTGATGATACAAAAGAGCGACTACAACAAGTTCTTTATAACTTGTGCGAATCTTTAAGGTATATTGCCGTTTTAATGCAGCCATTTATGCCTAATACGGCGCCTTTAATTGCACAGCAACTAAGTGTTAATTTAAGCAATTACAGTTTTGAAAGCCTAGCGGAGTTTGGCGGCCTGCCAAATAGCTTTACCGTTAAAAAAGGCGAGGTGTTATTCCCCAGGATTGACCTTGAAAAAGAGCTTGAATATTTAAGTGCACAGCAAGCTGTGAATGTTGAAAGTGCTAGTGAAAATAAAGAGCAAAGCGAAGTTAAAGGCGAACAGCAAGAGCATTTGCCACAAATAGAGTTTGACGATTTTGCAAAATGTGAAATGAGAGTTGCAAAGGTTATTGAATGTACAGCAGTAGAAAAAAGCAAAAAATTGCTTAATTTGCGTGTGTTTGACGGTGAGAAAGAAAGGACAATATTGTCGGGCATTGCAAAATGGTATACGCCTGAAATGCTTACAGGAAAACACGTTGCAATTGTGGCAAATTTAAAGCCTCGCCCAATGTTAGGCGGAAAATTTGTAAGTGAGGGCATGGTAATTTCTGCGCAAGATTCTGAGGGCAATTTAACCGTAGTGATGTTTGATAGTAGTGTTAAACCAGGTAGCTTACTAGGGTAATGCATATGATATTTGAAACACATTCACACTACACGTCCGGCAAATTTAAAGGCCATGTGCATGAGCTGTTAAGCACCTTAAAAAGCCAAAATGTAGGCTGTGTGGTAGACTGCGCAACGGATTATGACAACGCACTTGAGTGCATTAAACTTGCAAATAAGTACGATTTTATGTATAGTGCAGTTGGCATACATCCACAAAGCTTAATAGAAAAGGATGCTAGTACAACATATAAATATAAAGGCAACTGGCAAAAAGAGCTAAAAGACATTGAAAAGCTTATAAGCGAGCCAAAAGTAGTTGCAATTGGCGAAAGTGGGCTTGACTACCACTGGCCTGTGCCTAAAAAAGAGCAAGAAGAAATGTTTGTTGCACATATAGAACTTGCTAAAAAGCATAAATTGCCACTTTTAATACACGACAGAGAAGCTCACGAAACGATGTATAAAATTTTAAAGCAGTATAAACCTTTTGGCATATTACATTGTTATTCAGGTAGCGAGCAAGACGCAAAGTGGATAGTAGAGCAAGGCATTTATATAGGTGTTGGTGGTGTAGTTACATTTAAAAACAGCAAAAAGCTACAAGAATGTGTTAAAATGTTGCCGTTGGAACATATAGTTCTTGAAACAGATTGCCCTTATTTAGCGCCTGAACCATTTAGGGGAAAAGAATGTAATAGTGCAATGATAATGTACATAGCACAAAAAATTGCACAAATTAAAAATACAAGCACAGAAAAAGTGCTGGAAATAACTTATAACAATGCTAAAAATATTTTTAAACTAAATTAAATTTACAATTTTTTTAATACTGTGCATTATCACGGCTATGTAAAATAAGCATATAATGGTAATAATAAAATTAATAAAAATGGTATATTATGGTGTTAAAGTGCCTTATAATATTTGTACGCTCGCATGTTAATTGTAGCCTTTAAACGGGGGGATGCACAATGTCTACTTTATACGTTACAGACCTAGACGGAACATTATTAAATGAAAAAGCAGAAATTTCACAAAAGAGTAAAGAGGTTTTACAATGTCTTATTGAAAAAGGTGTGCTTTTTACGGTAGCAACGGCACGCAGCCCTGCAACTGCTATTAATATTTTAAAAGACATACCTATAAAAATACCAATAGTTTTAATGACAGGTGCAATTGTTTATGATATTGAAAAAAGAAAAATATTAAAAACAATATCTCTTTCAAGTAAGGCGGTTAACAGTATATGCGAGATACTTGAAACAACAGGCCAAAATGCAATGGCTTATAGTGTTACAAACTCAAATTTGCACGTTTACCATAAAGATTTAACATGTAAGCTAGAGCAACTTTTTGTAGCACCACGTTTGGCAACGCCATATAAAAAATTTATTAAAACAGACAATTATTTAAAAACACTTAAAGATACGCAAGTAATTATGTTTTTACTATGTATTGAAGATTTGGAAAAAGCACGCTCTGTGTATAATCAGCTTAGTGAAATTGAGGGCGTAAGATGTTACTTTTACCCTTATGAATACAGCGATGAAGGCTATTTGCTTGAGATATATGATGAGAATTGCAGTAAAGCGTCGTCTATAGAAATGATAATGCAACATTGCGGTGCAAACAAAATTGTCTCGTTTGGAGACAATATAAACGATTTGCCTTTGTTTGCGGTTTCAGACGAATGTTATGCAACACAAAACGGTGCAAAAGAGGCAAAAAATGCTGCAACAGCAACAATTGGGGCTAACACAGACGATAGTGTTGCACTTTTTATTAAGCAACATTCAGGCATGTGAATGTTAAATTATTAGCAAAGTAATGTTAATAAACGTTGTTTTTTAATAATAACAAGTATTTTTAAAGTATTTTATCATAAAATATTAAAAGCTTGTTGAAAAATTAGCAATAAAACGATATAATAAGGTTATAATTAAAGCCTACTTTGCAGGCTTGTTTTGATGCTACTATAAAATTTTCGCCACAGGCGAAAATCAGCAAGCATTAATTAAAAAGGTGACATTCACCGGAAAGGCAGATTTATGAAAAAAGCAACACTTATTTCTTTTGTGGTTGTGCTGTCAGCTGCAGTGGGAGCCTTAGTGGCAATGTTTGTTTATTTGCGCAAACGTGAGGCAGAACTAGATGAGTACGAGCAAATTTTGTTTGACTGCGATGTTAATTATGAACAGGCTGATATGTCTGAAATAGCTGAGATGGAAAGCGAAGCACCTAAAGTTTAAAATAAAATGTAAAACACGGCAAAACATATAAAGTTTTGCCGTGTTTTAAGTTTGCCCTTTTTTAAGTGTATAATAAATACAATAATTATGTTAATACTTTTTTTTGTTGCAATTAATTTTTTCAAATATAGCTAGCAATGCGCACGCAATTATTATAATGGGTATTGTAATAATTAATAATATTTTTGTAGTAATAACAATGTAAATTATTTCAAGCATAATAAGCCAACTTTTTGTTATAATTTATTATTGCTTTTAAAAGCAACAATAAAAGTATATGTTTGCAAATTATATAATATAACAAATGCAAAAAATATTTATAGAAAAGAGATGTTAGTATGAACAATAATAATATAGAAATAGAACGTAAATGGTTAATAAATAATTTCCCTGATGAATTTTTGAAGTGTAAAGAGGAGTCGTTAATAAAACAAGGATATATTTCTTGTGCACCGGCAGTGCGAATACGTGAGCACATAAAAGAAAACAGTACAGAGTACGTATTGTGTTTTAAAGGGAAGGGAACACTTTGCCGCAAAGAGTTTGAAATGAACATAAAAAAAGAAGAATTTGATGAATTATGCAGTTTTTTATTGGGCGAGCTTGTTACAAAAGAATTTAAAACTTATGAATTAGAGACTGGAGAAATATTAGAAGTTAGCCTTGTTGATAAAGGAAAGAGTACATCTTTTTTTTATGCCGAAGTTGAATTTGAAAGCGAACTAAAAGCAAATGATTTTTGCCCGCCGCATTTTTTAGGAGAAGAGAAAACAAACGATGAAACGTTTAGTATGAGTAATTATTGGAAAAAGACAAGGGAAATTAAGGCATAAATTATATTTGAAAATTGACATATTTTTGTTATTGGTATATAATTTAAGGCGTTGCAAAAAAACAAACAATTGATTGGAGAAATAAAATGATAAAAATTTTAACAGATTCAACTTCAGATATTTCAAAAGAATACGCAAAGGAAAATGATATTGCCGTAGTACCGTTGCGTGTTAATTTTAAAGAAGAACAATATTTGGATGGTATTGATTTAACACCGGAAGAATTTATTGTAAAATTGGAAAAAAGCGATAAACTGCCAACAACAAGCCAGCCAAGCCCTGAAGATTTTATTAAGCATTTTGAAAAAGCTAAAGAAAATGGAGATACATTAATTTGCTTGTTTATTAGCAAGGCATTGTCCGGTACAAATCAAAGTGCAAGAATTGCCAAAGATGAAGTTGGCCATGAAGATATTTATATAATAGACAGTAAAAATGTAGCAATGGCACTTGGGTTATTAGTAAAGTATGCGGTAGAGCTTGTAAAAAGCGGTAAATTTACTGCACAAGAAATTGCAGACGAATTAAAAATTGCACGTGAGCATTTACACCTTTATGCAATTGTAAACGATTTAACATATTTACGTAAAGGCGGTAGGCTTTCAGGTGCTGCAGCGTTTGCGGGTGGGCTTTTGGGCATAAAACCTGTTGTAGGCATTAACGGTGTTGACCAAAAAGAAGAAGGCCATAACGGTAAATTAGAGCTTAAAGGCAAAGCAAGAGGATTGCCGGGAGCATATGTTACAATATTTAAGTTTATTGAAAAAACAGGCGGAATAAACAAAGCTATGGGTATTGAGGTTGGGTATACAGGGGACAAAAGCAAATCAGAACCTTTTGTACGTTACATATCGCAAAACTTAAAAATGGATAAACCTGATTTAGGGCCAATTGGTGCAGTTGTTGGAACACATGCAGGGCCCGGTGCGTGTGGCATTGCGTTTTTTGACAGCAAGTTAAATTTAAAAGTATAATCGTAAATTTATTTATGGGTGTATTTTGGCGGTTGCACAAGAGAGTGCAAGCAAAAATCATATAATAAAATATTTTGCTTTGTGCAGTGCAATATAAAATAGCTTAAAAAGGCTGTAACGATTTTTGTAATCGTTACAGCCTTTTATATTTAACTTGCCAAAAATAAATTTATTGGTGCCTGCAAATTTTCACTATGGGTAAAAATTCAGTTACTATTACTCTGCGTTATCGCTATTTTCTTGCTCATTGTTTAAATTAGTTGCATCGTTTTGCACTTGTGGCATTTGTGCGTTTACTTGTTTGTTGCCCTGTGCGTGGTTATATTGAATGTTTTGCAAATTGTTGTACTTTAATGCGGCTTTTTTTCTGCTGCGTTTTATACATTTTAATATTATAAATACAATTAAAAATACAAATAACGCAAATACTAAAACGCCTGGTAAAACGTAAACTAAAACAATTATAAAATCTTGAAGTCCGCTAACAAATTCAAGTGCGCTGTCTTTAACAGCATATGTAAAGTCGCTAATAAAAGAGCTTTCTACCGGTTTAAGTTCCTTAACTTCGTGTAAATTTATTGTAATTGTGCAGTATTGAATTAAATCATCAAGCCTGCGCTGACGTGCCATATAACTTTCGTATTCATATTGAACATCGCCAAGATACGATTGTATTGCTACTATTGATTCTAAATCAGTTGCCTCTTTAAGTAATTCCAATAAGCTTTCGCGTTCTGCTTCAAGGCTGGATATACGAGATTGAACGTCTATATAATCAAGTGTAACATCGTCTGTAACTTCTTCTGACCAAAGCACACTGCCAATTTCACTGGTAGAGCTCATAAAATCTGAATAAGTATTATAAGGTATACGTATTGTGTAAGTTGAGTATCTCGCCGCCGTTAAAGAGCTGGGGTTGTCTGAGTATCTGCTTGACACATAGCCGTTTGAAGATGTAATTTTGCTTTCAAGCAAGGCAATTGCTTTGTCGTATTCGGTGGTCTCCATGTCCATAAAGGTAGTATAAATTATTTTACGGTCCTCGGCCGTAACGGGTAGTGGGCTTTCTGCACCGGTGGTGGCAACACTATCGCTATAATCTGCATTCATGTTTATCTCTTCTTCGGCCATTTCGTAGCTTTCTGTGCTTTCAGCAGGGTATGAGGCTTCTGCGGCGTAATCATAGCTTGATGAACCGCAAGCAGTAAGTGTGATTAATAATGCGATGGTTAATGTTAAACAAAATAACTTTTTCATTTTTTACTCCTCCAAAAATTAATGTTGTGCTTTAAAATTTTCGATATAGCTATTATTATTTAAAGCTTAGCTAATACATGTATCTGTTTTG
>CAYJDK010000062.1:4307-10244 GCA_964368905.1 uncultured Bacteroides sp. | reverse complement strand
CTGTAAATGTCATAATAAAAACGCTTGTACCAACAGCAGTTTTATGCTCATACCCAAGCACGCTCATCATTAATGCAAGCATCATTATGCCGCCGCCTGCACCTATAAAGCCACAAATAAAACCAATTACAGCCCCACATAAAACAGGTAAAATTATTTTTAAAGCACCGCTTGCTGCTTTTTTTTGTTTTGGTGTATCTGTTTCTTTTTTTCTTAAAAACTTAATGCCCAATATTAAAGACATATATACGGCTATATTTCCCATTGATTCAGACGGAACTAAGCTTGCAATAAATGCGCCTATAAATGTAAAGGCAAGCACGCTAATTAAAAGAACTTTGCTGTTTTTTAAATCTATATTTTTGTTTTTTCCATATGTATAAGCCGATATAGCACTTGCAAGAACATCTGAAGCTAGCGCTATACCAATTGCTTCATAAGGATTCATGCCTAAAAATGTTATTAGAACCGGTGTAATTACTACTGCTGCGCTCATTCCGGCAAAGCCCGTGCCAAGCCCGGCCCCAATGCCTGCCAAAACGCAAATAATTATTGTTTGCATAAAAATTTCTCCAATATATTATAAATTAATTTTGTTTTTTTACTAGTCTATGTCCGTTTTTAGCCCGTTTATAAATATTTTAGCTAAGCGAACACCTGTTTCAATTCTTTCAAGCTTTTTGTCTTGATCAATGTCGTTATATAACAAAGAAGCAGAACTATTTTGAAGTAGTGCTATAAAGGCAACAATGTCTTGTTCTGTAATGCCTTTACCAAGTTGCATACCACCTGTAATAATTTTTAATCTCTTTGCAGAGCTTGAATTTAATGAATTTCTAAGCTCAATTAATTCTTTTGCAAGGTGGTTTGGCCTTTTTGAAATAATAAAATTAAAAAAAGTTCTATACTGAGGATACTCATCAAAAAACTGAATTCTTAATTTTACGTTTTCTGTTATGGCATCAGATTGTGAAAGATTATTTTGCAAATTTTCTTCTAAATAAATCATATATTTCTCTATACACATTTTTGCGCAATATAAATAAAGTTCATCTTTGTTTTGAAAGTAGTGGTATAAAATGCCTTTAGAAAGCTTTGCGTTTTTAGAAATATCGCTTATGGAAGTTCCGGCATATCCATTAATATTAAATAGCTCTATTGAGCTTTTAACTATTTTAAAAACTGTTTCATTGTTAATGTCAATTTTTCTCATAGTTGCTCCTTAACTTTTGCTGCTAGCGGTTAATGACAAAACTATACCATGTTTTGAACGATTGGTCAATGAAGATGTAGTGAATAAAATGTAAACAAATTGTGATGTAAAAAGTGTTTGCATTTTGAGTTGTGATTATTCAAAAGTATATTTATTTTTATAAGTATGATTTAAATAAAATAAACAAAAAACAGCTCTTTTGTAGATTTAAAATCTTACAAAAGAGCCGTTTAAAATATGAAGGTTCAAAGCAAATAAAAACCTTTACAATTATTTTTTGCACAAACGAACGGTCATAATAATTGGTGTTTTTTCAAATTCAAAAGGTGTTTCACAAAATTTATCAAGGTAAAATCCTTCTTTAAATGCCACATTTAAAATATCACTAATAGAGCGATGGTAGTAATTTTGTAAAACAGGCTGGCCTTCAATGGCAACACCTTTGTTAGTGCAAGGCGTAAAGTAGTCTTCGTTTTCATATGTAAAGCATGGGTGGTGGGTTGCAAAAACAAAAATTCCATCATCTTTAAGTATGTTATACACAGCTTTAAACAAAGGCTCTATTTCAGAAATATCCATTATAGCCATATTAGCTACGGCTTTAGTAAATGGCATTTCTTGCTTTAATTTTAATAAATCGTTATAATTTGTGGCATCGCAAACGTAAAATTTTACTTTGTCTAAAACTGATGTCCTGCGTTTTATTGCAAGTTCAATCATTTTAGGGCTGTAATCAAATGCAATTACATTAGCACCTTGTTTTGCCATGTGTGCAGAGTAATTACCGTTACCGCAGGCAATGTCCAGCACTAAATCGTTACAAGTTATGTTAAGCAAACTTTCAACATTAGGCCTAACAATATCTCTGTGAAAATAATTAGATTCATCGCCCATTTCATCGTCCCAAAACTTTGCATTTTCTTCCCAAGCAAGTAATCCATTGTCTTTTTTAGTCAAAGTTATACCTCGCATTAAATAAAATAAATTTACTTTTATAGCTATGTGCTATGCTTAAAAAATGATTAACGTATAAAATTGGTTCTATGCTCTCTTTTTGCTTCTGGCACAGGTACACCGTTTGCCTTTCCCGCCTCAATACATTTTAATAACCACGCCATGTTTTGCGCACCGTTTCTTAATGTTTCTAAACCCTCTAAATCTTTTTCAACATCTTCAGAATTCATTCCATGTACCATATTCCAATAAGTGGATGATACAACAGGCATTTGTGCTATTGTAAAATATTTATTTAAAACGTCAAAAGACGCAGTTGTTCCGCCCCTTCTTGCGCTAAGCACTGCCATGCCGGGCTTGTGTGAAAAGGCATGTGTACCTGCAAAGAAAACGCGGTTTAGAATTGATAAAATTCTGCCACTTGGGTGTGCGTAGTAAACAGGGGAGCCAAACACAAAACCGTCGGCATCACCTGCTTTTTCAATTATTTCGTTAACTATGTCGTCTTTAAAAACACAATTTTTTGAAGTTTTGCGGCAGGCAAAACATGCCACACAATCTCTTATAGCTCCGTTACCTGTTTGAATAATTTCTGTTTGAATGCCATGGGTTTTTAATTCGTTTTCAACCTCTGTTAAAGCACGAAATGTGCAGCCGTTTGCGTTTGGGCTTCCATTTATTAATAATACTTTCATGTTATGTTCTCCTATTTTGTAAATAATATTGTTGACTATTAGTATGTTTATTATATATCAAAAACATGTAAATAACAATAAAAGCTGCTGGTTTACTGTTTTTAAATTTAAATATCATATTAATAAAATTACATGTTACTATGTATAAAGAAAAGTGGTATAATGTTTTATAAAATTATGGTATAATAAATTATATTTATTTGCTTAATTTAATTATTTTTTGGTGTGAAATATAATTAGGAGGTTTAATATGTCATCTATAATTAT
Organism: uncultured Bacteroides sp.; assembly: GCA_964368905.1. Taxonomy (GTDB): domain Bacteria; phylum Bacillota; class Clostridia; order Oscillospirales; family Ruminococcaceae; genus Ruthenibacterium. The sequence continues at coordinate 7,115 of CAYJDK010000062.1, read as the reverse complement.
TAATACTAATTTGTATAAAGAGGGTAGTGCGCGCATGGGCTGGTTTCGTGAACGTATGCCTATAATTAAAGAAATAAACAAAAATATTAAAAGCAGCCAAATATTTAAAAATAAAACTATTGCCATTTGTATGCATATTGAGCCAAAAACCGCATTTTGGATAGAAGGTATTTTGGAGTCGGGGGCAAAGCATGTATTTTTAGTTGGGTGTTTGGGAACAACAAAAGACGATACAGCTGCGTATTTAGCAAGTTTGCAAAATATTACTGTTTATGGTAAATCCACCGATACGTATGAAGAGCATAAAAAATATATTAATAAAGTGCTTGAGAATAAAATTGACATATTTTTAGACAATGGTGCAAGCTTTATTATTGCACACGACGAATTAAAACCCGGGTGGTTGCCGCTTGGAGCAAACGAGGAAACACGCAGCGGGAAATTGCTTATTGAAGAAAAAAATATAAATACAAATTATCCTGTAGTTGTAATTGATGATTCTCCGCTAAAACAATTATTAGAGAATTATACAGGCGTGGGACAATCTGTTGTTGATGGATTTATGCGTGCGACAAGCCTTTTGGTAGGCGGTAAAAATGTATTAGTTATAGGTTATGGTTACTGCGGAAGCGGAATAGCAAGTAAATTTAAAGGCCTTGGTGCAAATACACTTGTATATGACAAGGATCCACTTTATTTGCTAAAAGCAAAAGTAGAGGGCCATATTGTTGGAACGATGGAAGAATTGGTGCCTAAGGCTGATGTTATTATTACAGTTACCGGCCGTTTTAACATTATAACAAAAGACCACATAAAATATTTTAAAAAAGGCACTATTTTAGCAAATAGCGGACATTATGGCTTTGAAATAGACGTAAACGGCATTAAAGATGAGGCAAAAAGTGTTGAGGAAATAAAAAAAGGTGTTGAAAAAATAGAATTTGGAAACAAGCATGTATATATTTTAGAAAATGCAGCTCCTTTAAATTTAAGTGCAGGAGACGGAAACCCAATTGAAATTATGGATTTAGGGCTTGGCCTACAAACATTATGCGCAGTTGAAATAATAAACAAGAGCGATGAGTTGAAAAATGGTTTGCAACCTGTACCATACAAAATAACACAAGACGTTAGCCAAATTACATTAGACGTTTTATAATAAAATTTGTTAATTTTAATAATTTACAAACAAATGTTTTTTGGCTTATTTGTTAAAACTTTTATTTTGCGGCAAAATTGTAAATTGTTGTGAATGTTATAGTTAAACAATAAAGCAAAATTAATTAAAAACCATGAAGTTAGCGCTTATTAAATGGGTAAAATTATTTGTATTAACGCAGGTGGACAATTTGACAAAGCATTGCTTTTTTGATAAAATGGCAATGTTGTATTTTCGCAATTTTACCAGTGTTTTGCTAGTTTAACAGGGTAAATGTGTTGAGAAAGAAACAAAAATAATTGTAGTGCGGTGCAATGTTTTTATGCTGGTTTTAGCCAGGCGTTTGTATAATAATATAAAGGCTAATTAGTGTGTAAATTAAAAAAGTTTATATAAAAGTGGAAGTTGGTATTATGAAAAAATTGAGCCTTATAGTTCCTTGTTATAATGAAGAAAAGTCTATAGGCCTTTTTTACAATGAAGTAATAAGAGTGTATAGCGAAAAAACATTTGAATGTACATTAGAAATTGTTTTTGTTAACGATGGTTCTAAAGATGCAACATGGTTTAAAATTAGCGAGTTAATAAATAATAATTTGCTAGAGAATGTTTTTTTAAAAGGCATAAATTTTTCAAGAAATTTTGGAAAAGAAGCGGCCATAATGGCAGGTTTAAAATTTTCAACAGGAGACTGCTGTATTGTAATTGATGCAGATTTGCAACACCCTGTTGAAAAAATATATGACATGAAAAAACTGTGGGATGAAGGTTTTGAAGTAGTAGACGGGGTAAAAATTACACGTGCAGATAGCTCTTTTATATACAAAATTTGCTCGCTTGTATTTTACGGAATTATGAGCAAAGTGGCAGGCTTTGACATGAGTGCTGCCTCAGACTTTAAACTATTGAGCAGGCGAGTGGTAAACGAAATATTAAATCTTAATGAATATCATGTGTTTTTTAGAGGGTTATCGTCTTGGGTAGGATTTAAAAGAACAAAAATAGGCTTTAATGTAAAAGACAGGGCTGTTGGAACATCAAAATGGTCACGTATTTCTTTAATACGTTATGCTGTAAATAACATAACGTCTTTTTCAACTGCGCCTTTAATGTTATCGCTTTATATTGGTGCGTTTTTCTTTGTAATAGCTATTATTTTGTCGGTATACACCGTAATATCATACTTTTTAGGCAATACTGTATCGGGTTTTTCAACAATAATATTTGTAATGCTCTTTGTAGGCGGGTGCAGTATGATATCTTTTGGCACAATAGGCTATTATATTAAAAAAATATTTGAACAGGTTCAAGGGCGGCCCAATTATATTGTTGCAGACATAGCAGAAAACAATGGATTAAACGAGCAAGGAAAGTAGTAATGAATAAAATTAAAAACCTTTTTGATAAGAAAACAATTAAATTTATAATTGTTGGGGTACTTAACACTATAATAGGCACTTCTGTTATGTTTATTTCATACAATTTTTTGGGGCTAAATTACTGGGTATCCTCGGCATTAAACTATATTATAGGCAGCATATTTAGCTTTTTTGCAAATAAGTATTTTACTTTTAGCGTAAAAAAAGGCACAGTAGGCCAGGTGTGCAAGTTTATTGTTAATATATCTATTTGTTATTTTATAGCATATG
>CAYJDK010000062.1:0-4297 GCA_964368905.1 uncultured Bacteroides sp. | reverse complement strand
GCATATGGAATTTCAAAACCACTTGTATATTATGTTTTAAGCGGTTTAGATGTATGGCTGCAAGACAATATTTCTATGGCAGTTGGTATGGTTTTATTTGTATTGCTTAATTATATTGGCCAGAGATATTTTGTGTTTATTGAAAAAAAGAATAATAAATAAAGTTTACTGAATAATAAAAATACAAAGGCGTCTGTGATATAAAAGACGCCTTTGTATTTTTTAATGCTCGTTTTTGTATAGTTAAAATTTAATAAAATTATAGCGTGCTTTATCAAAGCTCAAAAGCAAGTTCTTTAGCTTTTTTCTTGGCTTGTATTAAAACATCGTCGCCTTTTTTTGTTATTGAGTAGTATTTTCTAATTTTTCCATCAACGTTTAAACTTTCAACAGTTAAAAGTCCTTCTTTTTCTAAATTATGAAAAATAGGGTACAATGTTCCGGGGCTTATATCATATCCATGAGACTTAAGCTCTTCTATCATAAACGTGCCAAAAATAGGTTCTTTTTTGGCATGGTGCAGTATATGAACTTGAATAAAACCTAAAAATAATTTTCTTAAAATAGGCTCTTGCATTATAGCTCTCCTTATGTTATTATAACAATATCGAATTTCGATATTGAATATCGTTATCAAGTTACGATATTGATATTATACTATTAAATAACATGAAAATCAAGGTGAAATTATGATAAAAACAAAAAATTTAAGCTTTAAAAACTTTATATTTTATAAAGACATACACATTAAAAAGGGAACAGTTAATTTTATTACGGGGGAAAGTGGTTGCGGAAAAAGCACATTGTTAAAACTGTTTAACCGCACTGAAAATTATTCATCCGGAGAAATTTATTATAATAATAAACAATTAACTGAAATTGACAGCATTGAATTACGCAAAAAAATAAAATTAATATCACAAACTACTTTTTTGTTTAGCAAAACAATACAAGAAAATTTTACGCTTTTTTATAATTATTGCGAAGAAGATAACCTAACACAAGAGAGAATGAAATTTTTTCTTAATTTAACGCAAGCAAATTTCCCGCTTGAGACTATGTGCGATAACCTTTCAGGTGGGGAAAAGCAAAGAGTGTATATTGCAATTTGCCTTTCAATGGACGCAGAAGTTTTTATGCTAGACGAGCCTACATCGGCTTTAGATAGCAATTTGTCTATTAAAGTAATTGAAAATATAGTTGCTTATATTAAAGAAAAAAACAAGACATTAATTATTATAAGCCACGATAGTAAGCTGACTAAAAAATTTGCGGAAAATACTATTAATTTAAATGGGGGTAAAATAAATGAATGATGCAGTACAAATAAATATATTCAATTTTGCATTAATATATTTGCTTCTTATTATAGTTTTAGGTATAATAAGAATAAGTAAAATATCTCAAACAAAATTATTGCTTGTTGCCAGTGTTAGAATGACTGCGCAACTTACTTTAGCGGGCTATGTTTTAATGTATATTTTACAAAACCCGTCACCTTTTTTTGTGTGTGCATATGTAATTACAATGAGTGTGTTTGCAAATCATCGGATACTCTTTGTAAATAAAGGGTTAAATAATAAGTTTAAAATAATTATTGCAGGCTCAATTAGTTTATCGTCAATTGTAATTATAACGTTTTTTATAGCAGTTGTAATTAAAGAAAGCATATTTAACCCTCAGTACACTATACCAATAAGTGGAATGATAATTGGTAATGCAATGACAGGAATAACACTTGGTGTTAGAACATTTATGGCAAAAATAAAGGACTCTAAGTTGCAAATTGAGGTGCTTTTAAATCAAGGTGCAAAACCAAAAAACATACTTAAACCATTTGTCAACACTTCGGTTGAAACAGCACTTTTGCCAACTATAAATTCAATGCTTGGCATGGGTATAGTATCGCTACCCGGCATGATGACAGGTCAGATATTATCAGGCGAAGCGCCTACAACGGCTATATTATATCAAATATCTATAAATATATGTTTAGCTGCCGTTGTTTCTCTTTCGGTATTTCTTGCGCTTAATTTAGGGTATAAAACACTTTATAATAAAGAAAATCAATTTACAGTATAGGAGGGACAACAATGGAAAACAAAGATTATTGCACTTGCCCAAAACAACAATGTCCTTTACATGGTAATTGCAAGGCGTGCATTATTAAACACAAAAATGCAAACCAATTATCGCATTGTTTATTTCCTAATAATAATGGAGATAAAAGCCTGGAAAATTTTTATTACAGCCTAAAAGAAATTTATGAAGAAAAAAATAATTAATGTTTTAAATGCAAATAAACAAATGGGATATTACAATTAATGTAATATCCCATTTGTTTTGTAATAAAGTTATATACATAAGTTTATGCTCTATTACTTTTTTAAAAATTATTTATTTAAAAGCTCCATTGCCCTTGGGCAGGCAACAAAATGTTCAGGTTCAAGCTCTAAAAGCTCAATGTTTTTAGATGGGCAAACGTCTGATGCATATTCACAGCGAGGGGCAAACCTACAACCGGGTTTTGGCTCTATTGGTGATGTTATTTCACCTTTTAGTGTGATTCTCTCCCTTTTTGTTTCGCTGTAAACGGCTTCAGGAATTGCTGAAAGCAGAGCTTTTGAGTAAGGGTGCATTGGGTTATTAAAAAAGTCCTTAGTTGGTGCTGTTGTAGGCTCGTCTGCAAGTAGCAGTTCGGGCTCACATGCAAGTGCCATTGCAATAACTATACGCTGTTTCATACCGCCTGAAAACTGATGAGGGTATTCAATATGTCTTTCGCCTGAAATGCCCACCATTTCCATAAGGTTTTTTGCTTTATCAAGAGCTTCTTGCTTTGTAACTTCATTGTGCAACAAAACAACTTCTTGAATTTGGTCTCCAACTGTTAACACAGGGTTTAATGATGTCATTGGGTCTTGGAAAATCATGCTTATTTTAGAACCGCGAATTTTACGAATTTCATTTTGTGATAATTCAAGTAAGTTTTCGCCATTAAATAAAATTTTACCTGAATATATTTCCCCCGGTGGGTCCGGTACTAAATTTAAAATTCCAAGTGCAGTAGTTGTTTTGCCTGCGCCTGTTTCTCCAACAAGGCCAAGTGTTTTGCCCTTTTCAATTTCTAAAGAAATATTTGTAACCGCAGCAACAGTGTTTTCTTCTGTTACATAACGTATACTTAAATTTTCTATACTTAATATTTTATCGCTCACTCTGTTCTCCTTTCTAACTATCTTTTAAGTTTTGGGTCAAGCGCATCACGCAACCCATCACCAAAGAGATTGAGTGCAAAAATTGTCTCGGTTAAAACTGCACCGCCAAGCAGGGCGCCAAATTGCAAGCCAACAACTGTTATAACAGGTATAAGCGCATTTTTTAGCTAGTGTTTCATTATTACAACAGATTCTTTTTGTCCTTTTGCCCTTGCGGTTTTAATATAGTCTTGCCTGTTAACTTCAAGCATGCTTGAGCGTGTCATCCTGGCAATAATAGCAGCGGTTGACGTACCAATTGTAACGGCAGGCAATATCCAGTGAGCAGGTGTTGAAAAGCCTGAAACAGGCAACACACCAAGCCAAACGGAAAATACAAGTATTAAAACCATGCCTTGCCAAAAGTTTGGCATAGATACACCAAGCAAAGCAAAAACCATGGATATATTATCAAACCATGAATATTGCTTTGTTGCAGAAATAATACCAACAGGTATACCTATTGCAACAGCAATAACAATTGATAACAATGCTAGGTTTAACGTTGTTGGCAAACGGCTGAACAATTCTTGTGACACAGGCCTGTCTGATCTGTAAGATGTACCCATGTCGCCTTGTAAAAGGCCTAAAAGATAATTGCCGTACCTAACTAAGAATGGGTCGTTCAAACCTAGTTCTTCTTCAAGTGCAGCCAAAGCCTCGGGGTCGGCTACTTCACCTAGCATTGCTTTTGCCGGGTTGCCCGGTGTAAAATAAAGCAATGTGAATATTACAAACGTAACGGCTAGAAGCACAGGTAAAACAAGCAATAACCTTTTTATTATATAATTTAACAAAAACATACCTCCTTAGGAAAAATTCAACTTTGTTTAAAATTTAAACAAGTTCCGCTTTAAACATTTATAGGAGACTGCAAAAGCAGTCTCCTTTTCATTATAGATAAAAGTGTTAGTTTTTAACTACATTTTTAAGAACGTGGTGGCCTGCCGGGTTATTAACAAAGCCTTCAATGTTAGAGCGTACACCTGTAAGGTCTTCGCCTTCCCATGTGAATATCCAAGGTGCTTCTTCAGCAACAA
>CAYJDK010000061.1:3305-10327 GCA_964368905.1 uncultured Bacteroides sp. | reverse complement strand
TGAGTGGAGAGAGAAATTACAGATAAATTAAATTTATACAAACAAAATCGGCTTAAGCCGTACTAACAAATTTTGCTAAAGAAAACGACAAAGTTAAATATATAATTGCAAAAATCGGTTAATTAAATATATTTTTGCTTTAGTTAAATTTTATTGTTTTTACGATTTGTTATTATTGTTTTTGCGACCAATTTCAAATTGTATAATGCAAATGTACTTAAAACTGTGTTTTAATGGGATTTACTATAAAATGGCGGCTTGACAATAAGTATTTCTATAATTATACTAAAATTAGCAGTTGTTTTGTGCAGATTATTAAAAAATGTTCATTTAAACGAGCGCTTTTACAAACGGCACATGCCAAATAATCTTTATTACTTATGGAGCGTTACCATAACAATTTGTGCTGCACACAGAATGGGTATTATTATGAAATTATTTAGGCAAATTGCTAATAAATTTATTAACTCAAGCATAGAATTTAAATTGTTGTTATTATCAATCATTGTTTTTGTGCCTATAGTGTTTTTTTACATTGTAAATTTCAATCAATATCAAAACCAAATTAAAGAAAATGTAGAGGAACTTAATGAAAATTTTGTTAGCTATAATTTGTTGTTGGTAGACGAAATGATATTTAATATTGAACAGGATTTATATTACGCTAATGCTGTTAACAGCGAATTTAGAAATTTTATATTTACTGAAAATCATACAGTACAAAGCATTAATTCTGTTTTAAATTTACAAAGTGTTTTGCGCGAAAATGTTACCAAAAATAATTTTGCTGATGGCTTTTTCATGGTGGATCCCGATAATGATTTTTACTTAGATGCAACCAACGATGATTATGAATATAATGCGATGGATTCATTGAGGCAAATGATTAAAAAAAGGGCAATTGAAACAAAAAACAGCGAGGAAAAATCTTCAAAGTATTTATGGTTTTACTATAAAGGCGAAGAAGAATCTTTTATTATAAAATATATACCTTCGGGTGATATATATGTTGGTGCTTATATTAATTGTGATAAAATTTTGGATATGATAAATTTGGATTCCACCGACATGGTTAGCTTTTTGCTTGCTAAAGATGACACGGTTATACAAACGTCAGACGATGTTTATTATGAAGATGCACTTGTGCAAGTCGGTTCTGATTATTATTATGAAGATGACAAGCAAAATTATATAGGCTACAAAACCGGGTTTTTAAGAGGTGAGTTTTCTATTGTTGTAATGACAACTTACAGCGTTATTTCAAACGCAGTAAAGTTTCATTATATTATGCTTTTTGCATTTTTTGGTTTTTTAGTAGTGAGCGCAATTTTTATTTGGCAGTATTATAAACGCTTTATTATTAACCCAATTTACATTTTAAAAGAGGGAATGGATAAATTAAAATTTGGCGAGAAAAACCATATTATAGAAAAAACAGGCAATGGTTTAGTATTTGATGATTTAATTAGTTCTTTTAACAGCATGTCGAAAGAAATTCACAACCTTAAAATAAATGTATATGAAGAGAAACTTAATAAGCAACACGCTTTGTTAAAATTTTACCGCTCTCAAATTAACCCACATTTTTTAATCAATGCACTCAACACCATTTATAATCATTCGCAAATTCAAAACACAGCTTATGTGAAAGATATGTCGTTTTTTCTTTCATCATATTTGCGCTATACCATACAAAACAGTGATAAAGCAGTTACGGTTGAACATGAGATAAAGCAAGCAGAAAATTACATAAAAGTTCAACAACTGCGTTTTCCGAATATGCTTTTACTTAATGTAGATGTTGATGAAGATATTATGCAATTCAAGTTGCCGGTTTTGATTTTAAACACTTTTTTGGAAAATTGCATGAAATATGCAATGTGCCACGAGAAAAAAACAATAATAAACATAAATATATCAAAACATCAAAAAAGCAAGATGAAAATTTCCATAGAGGATAATGGCGCAGGTTTTAACGAAGAAATGTTAGAGAAATTAAACTCGGCATATTATGTTCAAAGTGAACAAGACAAAATTGGAATTTGCAATATTTTACAGCGATTAAACCTTTTATATAAATCAGATTACAGTGCGAAATTTTATAATAAAACACAAGGTGGTGCTGTTGTAGAATTAATTCTTCCAATTACAGATGAAGCCCTTAACTTGTTATAAATTATAAGGTGATTAAATGAAGTTGATTTTAGTTGATGATGAGATAGTAATGCTTGATATTATTAAAAAGAAAATTAATTTTAGAGAGTTGAGCATTCAAGAGGTTTTTGAAGCATATAATATCGACAAAGCCTATGAAAGTATTACTAATAATGATATAGACATTGTAATTTGTGATATTGAAATGCCCGGTGGCAACGGCTTAGAACTTATGCAGAAATTTGTTGATGCTGAAAAGGCACCGCTTTTTATATTTTTAACCGCACATAATGATTTTCAATACATTCAAGATGCATGTGGAATGCATTGTTTTCACTATTTGCTAAAACCAATTCTTTTCGAGGATCTTGAAAAGGTTATAAAAGATGCTGTTTTGGAAATAGACAAAAAGCGCAAAGAGAGTGTACTAATAAAGATAGGGGAAAATTGGAATGAAAATTATGATGTGCTATTAGAGCAATTTTGGCACAATATTTTTACGCAAAAGCAAATATACACAAAAAAAGATTTTCTGAAGTTCAGTGAAAGTTATGGAATGGAAATAGATGAAAACGAGAAATATATTCCTGTGTTATTTGCATCAAAAGGGCAAGCACTTTCCTTGGGCAATTGGCTTTTTAAAGAAATAAGTTTTGGCTTAAACAATATTGCGCAAGAGATATTGTCGGACTTAGTATGCAATTTATATTATTTAGACGAACGTTGCTTTGTTGGGTTGTTTTATTTAAACGATAACACTGTAAACGATGAAATATTTGAGGATATTTTACAAAATTATTTTCAACTTATTTCAAAACATATCAATGTGTATGTGTGCGGCTATGTGGCACAAGCGTGTTTTGCATGGGAAGTGCAAAACAGAATTTATGAATTGGTAGATTTAGAATATAATAATGTTAATGCAAAAAGAAATATTTTGTTTGCAAAAAACATTGCTTTAAAATGGCAATATAATTATGAGCGGCCTAATTTAGAAATGTGGCAAATGCTTTTTGAAGATGCAAAAATAGATGAAATAGTTTTTAACATAAACAATTGCACTGCAAAATTATCGGAAATTGAAAACTTGAGAATAGAATACCTGTTGAATTTGAAAAGTGATTTTTTACAAACGGTTAGTGTTATTTTGGCGAAAAACAACTATGTTTTAAGTGATATTATTAAAGATAAATTGACAGTGGAAAGAGCCCATCTCTCGATTGGCGATATGAACAACTTTATGATAGATACAATGACTAATTTGTTTTTTAAAGTTTACGGAAAGAAAATTAAAGAGAAAACATGCGTGGAAAAAATTCAGCAATTTATAGAAGTAAATATATTTAGTAATTTTTCACGCAAAGATATTGCAAACCATGTTAATTTTAATCAGGATTATGTATCCAGAATTTTTAAAAGCGAAACCGGAATGACATTAAACGATTATATTCAAAAGCGCAAAATTGAAAATGCAAAATTATTGTTAAGCGAAACCAATTTATCCATAGGCGAAATTTCTTCTAAACTGGGATATGAAAACTTTGCTTATTTTTCGCAGTTTTTTAAAAATTTTGTCGGTTGTAGTGCGAAAGAATATAGAAAAAACAACAGCAATAATTAACACAAAAGGTGTGCCTTGAAAGGGAACTGCTCCCAAAGGCACACCTTTTTATTATCTTGTTAGCTCAATTGCAAAAGTTGTTTTGTTAACTTTTATAAAGGCTATAAAACATTTTAAAATTTGGTCGCTTTTTAAAATAAAAAATACTATTGTGGGGCTTAATTGCCAATAATAAGCTGCAATAAACGATAAGGGTATAATAATTAAAAACTGAAATATTAAATCGTTATAAAGCACAAATTTAGTATCGCCTGCGCCTCTTACTATTCCAACAAGGCAAGCAACATGGTAACTGGTGCCTATAACTGTTATGCTTAGAATATTAATAAAATTAGATGTTAAATACTCGGTTTCAGAAGATAGAGTATAGAAACTCATGATGGGCTGTTTTATGATGAACAGCGCTAATCCTGAAAAAACACCCAAAGTAATAAACATTACTTGCATGGTTGTAACATATTGCCTTAGCTCGCTGAATTTTTTTGCTCCCACAGTTTTGCCAACAATTATGCCTGCTGCATTTGATGCTCCAAAGGCAAAAACAGACAATAGCTGAAACACTGTACTTGCTATGGAGTTTGCGGCAATAACACTATTGCCTAAATGCCCTAAAATTACCATTTGAATATTCATAGCAAGTGCCCAAGATGCATTTGCAATTAACACCGGTATACAAATTTTAATAAAATCTTTAAAAATTTGCAGGCTTTTTGTCGTTAAATCTGATATTCTATAAACAATTTTTTTATCGAATATATATACATACACAGCAACAATCAAAAGTTCTGCTATTCTTGATGTTAATGTGGCAATTGCAGCACCTCTTACCCCTAATTGTGGGAAACTTAAATTTCCGAATATTAACAAATAATTTAAAATTACATTGATTATTAAGGTGGATATAGAAATGTAAAAACCTATTTTAACAGTTTCAACGCTTCTTAGCCCTGCTAAAACTGTGCTTGAAATAGCATAAAATACATAGGAAAAGCAAACATAACTTAAATATTCGGCACCGAGCGAAATAATAAAATTATCTGATGTGAAAACTTGCAGTATTGTGCGGGGAAAGAAAAACACTATTGCCATTGCCGCTGTGGAAATTAAAAATGAAAGTTTTATTGCAAAAGTTATAATAGATTTAATTGCAATAATGTTTTTCTTTCCCCAATATTGCGAGCTTAAAACAACAACGCACTCACCAACGCCCATTATAATCATGTTTAAAATAAACTGTATTTGGTTCGCCAGTGCCGCGCCTGAGAGTGCATGTTCTGAAAAATTGCCAAGCATTATATTATCGGCAAGCAGAACCGCGGTGGCTACCATATTTTGCATTGCGATGCTTAGCATTAATGTAAAATAGCGCTTGTAAAATTTTTTGCTTTTTACTAAAAGTGACACAATTTACCCCTCGTGTTTTAGTGTTGTGCGCTATCACAGTTAGCCTTTAACAGCGCCTAATGTAATACCCTTTACAAAGTTTTTTTGCACAAATGGGTAAATTACAATTATAGGAACAATTCCAATTGCGGCTATTGCCATTCTAAGCGAAGCGCTGGGCGTCATGATAGAAGCGGAACCTGCTGAGGCATTTAAAGAAAGGTATTGTAAATCCAGCAGCATACGAGTAAGAAGATTTTGCATACTGTACAGCGTGTTTTCTGTTACATAAATCATTCCGTTATACCAATCGTTCCAATAACCTATGCCTGCAAATAATGCAATTGTTGCAACCATGGGCTTGCACATAGGCATTACTATTCTAAAAAATATTTTAGGCTCTTTTGCTCCGTCAATTTGTGCAGATTCGATAACTTCAAACGGAATAGATTGTGCCATGTATGTGCGCATTATAAGAACATACCAAGCCGAAGCCAAAAGCGAACCCGGCAATAAAAGCGCTAACAATGTGTTTTTGATATTTAAATAATTAACATACATAAAATATGTTGGAACTAAGCCGCCGTTAAAAAGCATTGTAAAAAACACATATAAATTAAAAAACTTACGATGCGGCAAATCTTTTCTTGAAAGGGGATAGGCCAATAGCGAAGTTATTAGCACATTTGCACTTGTGCCAATTACAGTAATTAAAATTGTTACGCCGTATGCGTTGAAAATTTGCGAACTGTTTCTTAAAATATACTCATAAGCTTCAAAACCGAATTTTTCAGGAAAAAAAGAATATCCGTTTAAAACCAAAGTTTGTTCGTCTGTAAAAGAAGCCATGAACAATAATATAAATGGCAAAATGCAACTAAGAGCAAATAAAAACATTACAATATGCCCAACAGCATTAAAAATTTTTTCATCTTTAGATAACATAATGTTTGCACAGTGTAAAAATTACACATTCCTTTCTGTGTTTTTAGCCTTTAGAACAATGCGTTCTCTGGGCTTACTTTTTTTGTGATTAAATTGGCAATTAGCACTACAACAAAGCCCACAACGGATTGATATAAACCTGCAGCGCTTGCCATGCCAATATCACCTATTCTTAATAAGGTGCGGTATACATAGGTGTCTAAAACATTTGTAACAGGTAAAAGTGTTCCTGAATTCATAGGTACATGGTAAAACATACCAAAATCTGCATAGAATATTCTGCCTACCAACAATAGCACCATGGTAATAATTATGCTTTTAATGCAAGGAAGTGTTATGTGCCAAATTTGTTGTAATTTACTCGCACCCTCTAATTGTGCGGCCTCATAGTATTGCCTATCTATTCCGTTAATTGCTGAAAGGAATATAATGCTGTTGTAGCCAACAAATTTCCAGCTGTTTACTATAACTAAAATTATCGGCCAATATTGAATTTCGCTGTACCAAGAAATACTTTTTATACCTAAAAGAGGAAAAATTTGATTGTTTAAAAAACCAACTTCATAATTTAAAAACGAGTTTACCAAAAAGGCTACAATAACTATTGAAATTAAGTAAGGCAACAATATTGCTGTTTGATAAAATTTAACAAAGAATTTGCCTTTAAGTTCGCTTAAAAATATTGCAACAACTATTGCAAAAAAAATAGAAGTGACAATGAAAACAGAATTATACGCTATTGTGTTTCGCGTAATAATCCAAGCATCATTTGTGGCAAATAAAAACTCGAAGTTTTTAAACCCCACAAAATCTCCGCCGAATAAACCATCTTTGAAATTTATATCTTTGAAAGCAATTATAAGCCCGGGCAAAGGCAAATAATTGTTTATGAAAAAATATAAAACTCCGGGCAGCATCA
>CAYJDK010000061.1:0-3291 GCA_964368905.1 uncultured Bacteroides sp. | reverse complement strand
TTTCTTTTTAAAAGATGTATTTGTGTTTGATTTTACAATATTTGTGCTGTTCATTATATAACCCCCAAAAGTTAACAGAGCTACCACTTAACTTTGATAGCTCTGTTTGTTGATTAATATTTATTCAACATTATTAGCTGCCACCCAAGCGTCTAATTGTGCTTGCTTTTCAGCAATAATTGTATCTATGCCTGCCTCTTTTAATTCTGCAATAAATTCAGGCAATACTTCGTCTATGTCTACTAAACCGTGCTCTATACCGGGCGCATATTGAGCAACTACGTTGTTGCATGCGGCAACCTCGCTTGTTACATTTTCAGGGTTGTAAACAAAGCCAAAAGCTTTTGAAGTTAAAGAATTATCGTTGAATTCACGCAATTGATCATATAAATCTATTGGATTGCCTTCCCAAACATGTGACATATACTCATTGCCGAACATCCATGATAAGTTTGGAGAGTAGCCCACAGTTTCAGCTGTAACACCTTCAGGCAGGCCAATTGTACCATCTTCATTAAAGTCGTAGTGCATGCCCTCAATTCCCCATGAGAACAAGTTGAATATTTCAGGATCTGAATATAATGCGTTTAAGAGAGTAACAGCTTCTTCGGGAACTTCTGAATTAGCATTTACAAACCAAGAAACGCTTGTTACAGTTGATGAATTGCGACGTGCTTCACTCATAGGGTAAGATAGTATTTCGCGGTTTAGAACTTGGCTGTCTTTAACATTAATTCCGGGTTTCAAACCACTAACATGTGAGAAAGCCCTACCTGCTGTAAACATAGAGCGAACATCAGCAGCATTTGTTAAAACATCAGGGCTTATGTAACCCTCTTCATACCAGCGCTCATACATTAAAGCTGTGTCCCTGTAATAATCTGTTTCATATAAGTTAACTACTTCCAAATTATCTGTTCCGTAATTCATTAAAACGCCGAAGTAATCACCTAATGGGTCTATTGGTGCTAATTCTTTAATTGGTGGTTGAGTTGTAACCCAATAACCGTTATAAGGAATGATATCAGGCTCATTCTCTTTAATAACTTTTAGCATCTCTTCAAATGTTTCGTAAGGGGTATCGTTCATAGGTGTGTATTCAGAAGTAGGCACCGGTAAATCGTATTTTTCAACTAATGCTTTATCTGCTGAAAAGCCTTTAGACAACGCTAAATCACGTATAGAGGGAACACCTAAAATATGGTCGCCCTCAATATTGTAGCACTCTAACCAAACTTCGTCGCCAAGAGCTTCAACAATGCCTTGCCCTTGTGTTTCTAAATAGGGCTTAATATCTAAAAGATGGCCTTGTGAATAGTATCTTAGTAGTGCATCCGATGAGAAGTTCATAAATATATCAAGTTGCTCGCCACTGGATAACATTAAATTGATAACATCATCATAGGTGCCGGAGTTAGAGCTTAGCAACTTGATATTAATGCCATATTTTTCGTTGGCAATTTTGTTAATCTCTTCAAGAACAAGCTCGGTATCGCTTAAGTTGCCACCGAGATAGAAAAAGCCCATAACAACATCTACAATTTCTTTTTCCGTTGCATCGTTTGCCGGGGTTTCACCATCTGCTTGTGATGTGGCTGGGCTTGAGCCGCAAGCCGCTAAAGATAGCGTAAGTGCAAGTGCAAGTAATAGCGCAAATATTTTTTTCATCATGATAGTACATCCTTTCTAATTTGCTTTGGTATATTTATTATAAATAACTATTTTATTGTATTCCACCAAATTTACGACAAGAAATTATTGAAATACCGACTTTATTCTACATTAACCCACTTTTTTGTTTTATTGCTTTTGGTGCAGGCGTCAGAAATTTGCATAACATATAGTGCGTCGCTTAAGGTGGCATAAGTTTGGTCTTTGTCCATAAATGTGTTGCGGTCAATAGAATCGTAATACTCTCTAAAACTATTGCGTAAGGCATCGTTCCATGCAACTGCGTGCCCGGCAGGTAAAAATGCATATCTTCTTGCTTCACGGGCAACGGTTTGAGGCGATACATAAACTTTTTGGCTGCCAAATTCCCTTGTGCCTATGTATATTTTATCCGAAGATTCTTGCTGCCATTCCATTGAATAATTAGCACAATCCAATGCTATTTTAAGTGCGTTTTTATACCCGCCGCTAACTTGTGAAATGACGAGAGAACCCATTAAACCGCTTTCAAACTTCACGTGAATTAACGCTATGTCTTCATTTTTAATTTCAACTTCTTCAAATTCATCGTTTGCGTTTTGAGAAAATGTTTCGCCTTGGGTTTTCATTTTTTTGCGAACAGGCAAAGCTGTTACATATTCAGCACTAACACTCACTATTTTTTGCCCTGTGGTGAATTGAGCTGTGTCAAACCAATGCGAGCCTATATCCGAAACCGCCCTTGCGCCCGCCTCTGTAATTCTCCAGTTAAAGTCGGTATCATACATAAGCCAGTCTTGCAAATATTCTCCTCTAACAAGGTATAAGTTACCTGCTTTGTTGTTTAGCATTTTAAAGCGCATATCTTGCACAGCGGCGTTATTTCTGTAAAGAAAATTAACACCAAAAGCAATGTTTTTTTCTTTTTGCAATTGCAATAATTTTTTTGCTTGGCCTATATTAGAGCAAAGCGGTTTTTCACAGTAAACATGTATGTTGCGCTGCATAAAATATTTGTTAATTTCGTAGTGCATATTGTTTGGTGTGCAATTGTGAACAGCATCTACAGATGTTTTGGACAGCAATTTTTTATAGTCATCAAGCACTAAGTTTATACCCATTTTTTCAGCCTTGGCTTGTGCATACTCTATATTACTATCAACTAAAGCAACTATTTCCACATTGGGAATTCTCCTTAATGTATCCGCATGTGCCTCGCCTGTAAAACCGGAGCCTATAATTGCAACTTTAAGTTTTTTCATAATAATCCCCATTCTGTTCTCGGTAAAATAAATTTAAAAAACCTCCGTAAAGCATAGAAGTTTCTTGGCGTGTGCCCTCTGTGACGGCACGCCTTATAGATAAATGATTAGACTTGTTTATCCCGTTAGCATTTTTTTACAAATGCTCAACACCTTTTTTTAATTTTTCCATTAAGCATATCATTTTTTGCGAGAATATATTAAACACGGTGTCTTCAATTTGCAAATTCTTATTATTTAATACATTATCTCTTACAAGTTTTAGTCCATCTGATAATAAAATATTCTGCTTAAAATTTGGGCTTATTTGTTTGATTTTTGTGTTGTCAAAAACAGCACAATTAGCTTTGTCGCCCCATAGAACTGCTTTGTAATCATT
>CAYJDK010000060.1:0-10439 GCA_964368905.1 uncultured Bacteroides sp. | reverse complement strand
ATAAATATAACTTTGCTTTCGCATTTAATAGATTTTTCAAGGCCATGTTCGTTTTTTACAGCAGCAATTATAGGAAAATTGCATAGCTTTTGTAAAATAGCGCTATTTTTCATTTTATTACGTCCCTTTTAACTTACTGTGTAAAAAAGCAGGTTTTTGTTATTATATTTTGTTATCGTCTAATATTTTTTTTATTGCGCTAAATGTTTCATTGCTTATTATATGTTCTATTTTACACGCGTCTTGTGCCGCTATTTTGTCGTTTACACCTATTTTTATTAATGCTTTTGTTAAAATAATGTGGCGTTCATACATTTTATCGGCTACATCCATGCCTTTTTCAAGTAATGTAATGTATCCTTCGCCGTCCATTTTAATATATTCGTTTTCTCTTAGTTGTTTCATTGCTACGCTAACGCTAGCTTTTGAAAACGAAAGCTCGTTAGCTATGTCAATAGAGCGTACCTCACCATTTCTTTTTTGAAGGATAAGTATGGTTTCCAAATAATTTTCAGATGATTCAAGAACTTTCATTTTTTCGCTCCTTTTTCATATTGTTTGCTTATTTTCTATATTTAGATTTGCGTACTTTTGGTTTTTTACTTGATATTATAAAGTCAGCTATAAAACAAACGGCTATTGTGCCAATTATACAAAAAATATCTGTTAACATAAAATTTGTGCCTAAAACAAATGCGCCTATTTGTGTTGACCTTACCGGCAACAACCAAGATGGATTATATAGTTGTAAAGTTTCAAGACAAAGTGCAACTATAAGCGAAGTTACACCATGGATTGGTGCTTTTTTATTTATTATAAACGCTATTAATAAATAAATACTGCCCGCCCACAATATTTGCGGCATATAATTTGCAACAAAAAAAGGCATGCTCGCTGTAAATAGTTTTAATACAAACCCTAATATTCCACTCGCTAGACATATTATTAGGTATACCATTCTTTTATTCATAAAATTAAATTCATTCCTCTTTTATTTTCTTTACTTTTTAATATGTGTAATAACTTTGCTTGCTTTATAAAATGTTTATTTATAACTATAACTTAAAATTTATTCTCATTTAAAATAATTAATAGTAAATTGCAAATATTAACACAACTTATTATCCTTGTACTATTTAAAACAACATAAACATGTGCACATATTTTAGTGCACATGTTTATTATAGTTAAATACTGTTTATTTTGCAAGCTTGCATTTTATTTTGCACACTAACTAATGTAATTATTTATCCTCATCTTCAATATCGCTGCTTGCAATCGGTGTTTCATTGTCAGCTTGTTGTGCACTGCCTTCTTCGCTTACATTGTTATCTTGCATTGTCGCAGCGTTGTCATCATTATCATTACTGTTAACATCATCTGTATTTTCATCGTTATCACAAGCAACAACTTCCGGCTCTACAACAATTTCAGGCAACTCTTCACCGTTCATTAACGCTTCAAACTCATCTCCGGATAATTTTTCACGCTCTAATAATGCATTTGCAACAACGTGTAATTCGTCCATTTTATTTGTTAATATTTTTCTTGCTCTTGCAAATCCATTGTCAAGCATTGTGCGTATTTCGTCGTCAATTTCTGCTGCTACTGTTTCAGAATAATTGCGTGACGTATTTAAATCTCTGCCAAGGAATGTTTCGTTTTGGTCTGTGCCGTATACAACGGGCCCAAGCCTTTCCGAAAAACCGTAACGCATTACCATGCTACGCGCAATTGACGTTGCACGCTGCAAGTCGTTAGATGCACCTGTTGATATATCGTCTAAAACTAAATTTTCTGCAACACGCCCGCCAAGTAATGTTACAATTTGCTCTTCCATTTGTGTTTTTGTAACAAAACTTCTGTCTTCGTCAGGTAGGCTCATTGTGTATCCGCCTGCCATTCCGCGCGGTATTATTGAAATTTGATGCACCCTGTCCGCCATTTCACACATATGGTGAGCAATAGCGTGGCCTGCCTCGTGGTAGGCTGTTAAACGGCGTTCTTTTTCTGTAACAACACGGCTTTTCTTTTCAGGGCCTGCTATTACTTTTATGCTAGCTTCTTCAATGTCAACTTCTGTAATAGCTTTTTTGCCACGTTTTGCGGCTAATAATGCAGCCTCGTTTACTAGGTTTTCTAAATCTGCACCGGTAAAGCCGGCAGTAGATTTTGCTATTGTTTTAAGCACAACGTCCGGTGCAAGCGGCTTTCCTCTTGTGTGCACTTGCAGTATTTCTTCGCGGCCTTTAACGTCCGGTAATCCAACATAAACTTGGCGGTCAAACCTACCCGGCCTTAATAGTGCTTTATCTAAAATATCGGCACGGTTAGTTGCCGCAACTACTATTACGCCTTCATTCGCGCCAAATCCATCCATCTCTACAAGTAGCTGGTTTAATGTTTGTTCGCGTTCATCGTGCCCGCCACCTAAACCTGCGCCTCTTTGGCGTCCAACTGCGTCAATTTCATCTATAAATATAATACACGGTGCTGTTTTTTTAGCTCTGTCAAACAAATCTCTAACACGAGACGCACCAACACCAACGTACATTTCTACAAAGTCTGAACCGGAAATAGAATAAAACGGTACGCCTGCCTCGCCTGCACATGCACGTGCAAGCAATGTTTTACCTGTACCCGGTGGGCCTACAAGCAATACACCGTGCGGTATACGTGCACCAAGTGTATTAAATTTGCGCTGGTTTTTCAAAAACTGCACAATTTCTTCAAGTTCTTCTTTTTCTTCGTCTGCGCCGGCAACATCTTTAAACGTTGCTTTTCTGCCGCTTTCTGCTTGATCTTTTACTTTTGCACGGCCAACACTCATTGCTTTTCCGCTGCCGCCTTGCATAAATATAAAGTAATAAAACAGTGCCATTAAACCCAAAGACACTAGCAACATTGGCAACATAGACATCCATGCAGGTGTTTCAGTTGCAGGTATAAAATCATATTTCATTGCAGCATCAGGGTGTGTTTCTTTTCTTATATCAATGTATTCGTCAAGGTTTTCAACAAAAAACATTGCATATGGCAACGTATATGCTAATTTTGTTCCCGTTTGAGGTTCATCCGATGCAATTTGTGCTTGCGGCAATACCGCACCACTGGCATCTTCGCTTAGCTCAACACCTTCATCCAGTGTTATAACAAGCTCCCCGGTAGACATGTCCATTGTAAATTCGCTAACTTGTCCTTGCTCAAAAAACTCTGCTACTTCGTAATATTTTAAAGATTGTGCATCTGTACTTGTAGAAAAAACAACAAATACAACAATTAAAACACCAAGAAGTACAAGCAAGTACAAGCCGTTAATGCTTTTTGGTTTTTTACTCAAATGTTATTCACTCCTATTTTTACGTTAAAAAGGTAATTATTTTTACATAAAATGCTAATTTGTGCATTTACTTTAGTTTTACACGCTACAAAACTAACATATTATAAGCTTTTTAAAAATTAGGCATAAACTTCCGGTTTCAATACGCCTATGTATGGTAAGTTTCTGTAATGCTCGTTGTAATCAAGGCCATAGCCCACAACAAACTCGTCCGGTACTGTGTATCCTATATACTCTGCAGTTAAATCTACTTTGCGCCTTTCCGGCTTATCTAAAAGAGATACTATTTTAATACTGTTAGGGTTGCGGCTTAAAAGCAATTCTTTAATATAGCTTAATGTAAGGCCGGAGTCCAAAATATCCTCTACTATTAAAATATCTTTGCCATCTAGCGCAACATCAAGGTCTTTAACAATTTTAACAACTCCGCTTGTTTTTACGCCTGAACCATAACTTGAAACAACCATAAAATCAATTTCGTGCGGCACTGTTACTTCTCGCATTAAGTCTGCCAAAAATACAGCCGCACCTTTTAATACCGTAACAAGCATTAAATTTTTGCTTTGTTCATAGTCTTGTGATATAAGTTTGCCCAATTCTTTTACTTTTACTTTTATTTCTTCTTCTGTTATCAAAATACTTTTAATATTGTTTTCTAATGCATTAGCCATATTAATCTCCGTTTTATAAAATTTATGTGTTTATTGTTTTTGTGAAGGGTTTATTACTTTTAAAATTAAGCACTCTTTTGTAGTGCTTTGCGGTAAATAATTGTGTGCAAACCCAAAACCGGCCGCCCAAACTATTTCGTTTTCGCCGGCCAATACCGGGTTAGCTTCTCGCATGTTTGCACTAAGTTTTTCTTCGCTGTAAACTTTTTTAAGCGGTTTTTTCATGTTTGAAAAAGGTTTTACAAACATATCTCCCGCTATTTTTGTTCTTAATACAGCGTTAACTTGTATTTTACCATAATCTGCAACATTTTTTAAGTCTTTTTTTTGCATTTTTTCAAAATTTACGGTTTTTTCATATTTAACCACTTCGGCCGTTACTACAAAACCGTGTTTTGTTTTTATGCTTTTTTCTTTTAACAAGCGTTCAATTGTTATTTCAATTTCATCTTCATTGCAAAAATCTATTTCATTTTTAGGCGTATATTCGTTGTTTTTTTCTATTCTAACAAAATGCTGTGCCGCAGTTAAATATGTGTTTTTATTAAGCTGCACACTGCCGCTTCCTGTTAAAATTGCTTTATACGCAAGCTCTATCCTCTTTTGCGTTGCGTCTGCATACGGGCTAATTAACATATGCAACGCCGTTTTTAACACTGCCTCGTGAGAACCGGCAAGCACAAGGCTATCGTATCCTTTTTCTTTAGCGCTGTTTTCTTTTTGCGCTTTGCTTAATAACTCTTTTGCCTGCAAGCACATATAGTTATTTGTAATTTCTGCCGTTTGCTGCAACCTTTGCAACGATTCTAATATTTGGCTATTTATATCTTTTAGCGTTGGCATAATATTTATGCGCACCTTGTTGCGTGCGTATTTTAAAGTAAAATTGCTTTCGTCTGTAACATATTCTAAATTGTTTTCTGCCAAATACTCTTCTGCTTGCTTTCTTGTTGTGTATATTAACGGGCGTATAATATTGTCTCTTACAGGCGCAATGCCGCAAAGCCCTTGTAAACCTGAGCCCCTTGCAATGTGTAAAAGCAAAGTTTCGGCATTGTCGTTTTGTGTATGCGCCGTTGCAACTTTGCAATTATCATATTTTTTTAATAGCTCGTAAAAAAACTCGTACCTTATAATTCTACATTCGTTTTCTCCGGGCTCTGTTTCAAAATATACATTTGCAATGTCAATTGGAATATTGTTGTGTTTGCAATAGTTTTTAACAAACAATTCGTCGTTTTTTGATTGCTTTGCGCGCAAATTATGGTTAACGTGTGCCACGCGCACATTTATATTAAATTTGTGTTTATTGCTGTATAAATAACACAAAAGCGCCATAGAGTCTGCCCCGCCCGAACATGCTACAATAACTGTTTGTACCCCTTGCAACATGTTATGGGTTTTAATGGCATACAATGCGCTTTTATTTAAATCACATGTCATGGCTGTAATCCACATTTGTAAATCGTGTATGTTCGCCGTCCCACGCTAAGTCTATTTTACCTGTTGAGCCATGCCTGTTTTTTGCAACTATACATTCTGCAATAGTAGTATCTGCCTCGTCAGAATTATCGTAATACGCCTCTCTATACAAAAACAAAACAATGTCTGCGTCTTGTTCTATAGAGCCGGAGTCTCTCAAATCGCTTAAAGCGGGCCTATGGTCTGCCCTGCCGGATTTTTCAGCATTACGTGAAAGTTGAGAAAGCGCCAGCACAGGAACATTAAGTTCTTTTGCCATTATTTTTAAATTACGCGTTATTTCGCTAATTTCTTGCACACGGTTTTCATTTCTTTTGCCAGAGCTCATTAGTTGCAAGTAGTCTAAAATAATAATGCCTATGTCAGGCCTTTTTTGGTCTTGGTTAATTCTTCTAACTTTCGCTTTCATTTCCGGCACAGATATATTAGACGAATCGTCAAGATAAATGCTTGTATTTGCAAGCATTTCAGACGCTTTCGAAAGGTCTTCCCAATCTTGAGTTTCAAAGCCACCTAGCCTAAAGGCTTGGCTGCTAACACCTGCCTCGCCCGAAAGAATACGCCCTGTAAGCTGTTGGGTTGTCATTTCAAGGCTAAAAACAGCAACGCCTAAATTTTGGCGCTTTGCTATGTTAGACGCAATGTTTAGCGCAAAAGACGTTTTACCCATACCGGGGCGGGCAGCAAGAATAATAAGGTCAGACCTGCCAAGCCCACCGGACAACATATTGTCTAAATACGTAAAACTTGTGGGAATACCCCTGTGTTTATGTGCATTTGGGCCACTTATCTCTTGCAAATATGCATATAAATCTATTAACGCAGATTTTATTGGCACAAGCGAGCTTGTGTCTCTACCTGCACGTATTTCGTATATTTTTTGCTCTGCATTTTCAAGCAATAAATTAGAATCTGTTTCTTTTGTACATTGTTCTAAAATGCCTTTAGACGCAGTTATTAATTGGCGTATTTTATATTTATCGGCTATTATTTCCATATAAGAAGCCGCATTGGAAATAGATGGAACCGTTTCGGCAAGCCTTGTTAGGTAAGTTTTAGCTTCTTCTTGGCTTTCAAAAACAGATGCTTTTTGAACAGCACCTAAAAGAGTTACAAAGTCAACCGGTTCGCCTTTTGTAAAAAGCTGTATAATTTCTGCAAAAATATCGCCATTTTGGCGCACATAAAACATTTCTGTTTTAAGCAAATCTACCATTTGCGGCACGGTAGATTTACTGTCTAATATAGCTGCGCCCAAAACTGCCTGTTCTGCCTCCATACTGTAAGGCAAATTTACACCCAAAGCTTCAAGCGATAAGTTTATTGAGTTGTCGTTTTTTTGTGCCATACAGTGCTCGTCCTTTCAGTTATTCAGATACGTTAACGTTAATTTTTGCCACAACACCCGGGTATATTTTAATGTCTACATTATAAACACCAAAATTCTTTATGTCGCTGTTTAACACTACTTTACGTTTGTCTATATTTGTTCCACAAAGGCCGGAAACGTGTTCTGCTATTTCTTTTGATGTAACCGCACCAAAAAGCCTACCGCCTTGCCCTGCTTTTGCGCTAATGTTAATTGTTTTGCCGTTTATTTTATCGCTAATTGCCTTTGCGGCATCTAACGCCTCTTGCTCGTGGTGGCTTTTTGCCTCTTGCTTAGATTTTACCATGCTTATTGCTGCAGCGTCTGCACTTACCGCAAGGCCTCTTGGCATTAAGTAATTGCGTGCATATCCATCTGCAACTTCATGTATTTCGTCTTTTTTGCCAATTGCTTTAACATCTTGCTTTAAAAGAACTTTCATAAAAATCTCCATTCTGCCAATTTGTTTTGTGCTTTATATTAATTTATAAATAAAATTACTGTTTTTCACTGCCTAAATATTCTTCAATTGCTTTTAACACTTCTTTTTTTGCTGTTTCTAAATCTGTGTTTTTAAGTTGTGCACCTGCCATTGTGTGGTGCCCGCCCCCGCCTAGTTTTTCCATAATAATTTGCACGTTAATATCGCCTAAACTTCTTGCAGACACAATAATTTGCTCGCCCATATCAACTAGTACAAAACTTGCTTGTACTCCTTCTATTGTTAGCAAATCGTTTGCGGCTTGTGGCATTGCAATGCTTAAATTTTCTGCAATTTTTTCTTGTGCTACTATTGCACAAGCCATAAAAATCTCGGCTTTTGCAACAAGCGCAGATTTTAAATTATAACTTTCTAAAGAAGATGCAAACAACTTTTTCGTCTCGTGTGTGTGTGCACCCATTCTTCTTAAATAAGCCGCTGCCTCAAAAGTTCTAACGCCTGTATGCACGCTAAAGTTTCTTGTATCAAGCATAATACCGGCAAGCAGTGCTTGTGCTTCTGTTGCCGTTAATTTTTTCTCTTTATCAATTTCCACATACTGCAACAATTCCGTAACAAGTTCGCTAGCACTACTTGCGGCAGGCTCGTGGTAAAAAATAACCGCATTGTCAATATACCCAACACATCTCCTGTGATGATCTATTACCACAACATTTGCCGCATTTTCAAATACATATTTACTTTCAAGCAAAGCGCTTAAATGAGTGTCTACTATAACAAGCAGCGTCTTATGTTCTACCAAAACCTCAGCGCTTTCCGGCTTTACAAAAGACACTCCGTCACGTTTTAGCTCTTGTATTAACTTGCCCGCCTGTGTTAATGCGGGGTCTGCCATTATATATGCAGGTTTATTGCACGCTTTTACTATGCGGTAAATACCTGCGGCCGCACCAATACTATCAAGGTCTGAATTTTTATGCCCTGTAATAATAACGCTGTCGCTTTGGTCTATTAAATCGCAAAGGGCTGTTGCAATAATTCTGCTTCGCACTTTTGTTGGTTTTTCAACACTTCTGGAAACTCCGCCGTAAAATTCATAGTTGTTTTTTGTTTTTATTGCAACTTGGTCTCCGCCACGCCCAAGCGCCATGTCAAGCGCCTGTGCCGCCATTGTTTCACATTCTTGCAACGTATCTGCCGCACGCCCAATTCCTATTGAAAAAGAAACAAACCCATTTGCAACAGATATTTCTCTTGCTTTATCTAAAACAGAAAATTTGTTTTTCATCATTTCTTTAAGGTGGCGTTCCTCTACAATTGCAAAGTATCGAGACGCCGACATTTTGCGTATCATGCCTGAAGTGTGACCAATAAATTGTTCAAGCACGCTGTTTATCTCAGACAGAATGCGCGATCTATCGCTGTCTTTCATTTCTTTTAAAATTTCGTCGTACGTGTCTATTGCAATAAACATAACAGAAGGACGCGTGTTTATATATTCCAGTGCCGTGTTTTTTTGTACTGTATCATTTATAAAATACAGTATAAAAGTTTCGGCGTCGTCTTGTGCACAATTTGCATAAACGGTGTAAAGCTCATCGTTAATTTCTATGTCTATTTTTTCGTCAACAATGTCTTTAACGCTCTCTATATTAGGTAAAATTTGCTGTACATTTTTATAATATTCATCGTAACCGTTTAACACTTCTTCTTTAAAAGCGTTATTGTACCATAACATATTATTTTGCTTAACAACTAAAACAGGCATAATTAAAGACTGCAACCCTTGCTGAAGCGAGCCTGCTTTTTTTGAATAATTTTCTCCGTGTAATAATTTAACAATAGCCCTGTGTGTTTTTTTAATGTTAACTACTAAAAAAATAAATAACGCTAAAAACAACACACCCGGAACAATTAAATAATACGGGTTAACAATTACACAAACAACGCAAAGCATTAAAAACGCAAATATAATTGCAATAATTAAAAAGTCTGTTTTAGAAAAGCCGCCTTTTTTACGCATAAAACCACCTTTTTCTGCGCTAAGCGTTAAACGCTAAGCGGTAAAATTTAAATATCAATAATAACAGGTAAAATCATTGGGCTGCGCTTTGTACGCCTATAAAGATAAGATGAAACCGTTTCTCTAATGCGTGCCTTCAAGCTATTAAAATCTTTTAGCTCAAGGTTATTTGCACGAGCAAGCACATTTTTAACTTGTGTGCATGTTTCGTCTATTAATGTTTCGTTTTCTTTAACGTATATAAACCCACGAGAAACAATCTCCGGCCCGGACACAACTACCCCTTGTGACCTACTCAATGTTACAATAACAACTACAAGTCCGTCTTCTGATAAGTGGCGCCTATCTCTTAAAACAACGTTACCAACGTCACCAACCCCAAGCCCGTCTACAAGCACAACACCTGCAGCAACGCTTTCTTTAACTTCAATGCCGTTTTTATTTAAAACAATATGGTCACCGTTTTCTCCTATATAAACATTTTCCTTTGGCACACCAACATCAATTGCTGTTTTTGCATGCCTTTTAAGGTGTTTATACTCTCCGTGT
Organism: uncultured Bacteroides sp.; assembly: GCA_964368905.1. Classification (GTDB taxonomy): domain Bacteria; phylum Bacillota; class Clostridia; order Oscillospirales; family Ruminococcaceae; genus Ruthenibacterium. The sequence goes on along the minus strand of CAYJDK010000060.1, from coordinate 563 downwards.
GCCGGTATAAAATACTGTGGCTTTGCGAGTGCAAGCATTAATTTTTGCTCTTCTTGGCATGCATGGCCTGAAACGTGTACCTCGTACATAGATTCGTATATAACCTCTGCGCCAAGTTTTAAAAGCCCGTTAATAACTTTTGTAACCATTTTTTCGTTGCCGGGTATTGGGTTTGCAGATATTATAATAAAGTCACCTTCGCCTACTTGCACATTCCTATGGCTGCTTATGCTCATGCGTGACAGTGCACTTAACGCTTCGCCTTGGCTGCCGGTTGTTATAAGAACAATTTGTTCCGGTGGGTATTTGCCAATATCTTCAACACTTATAATAGACTCTTGCGGAGCACGCAAATAACCAAGTTCCATTGCCATTTTAGTGTTGTTTATCATACTGCGGCCAGACACTGCAATTTTTCTGTTAGCCGCAACTGCCATGTCCATAATTTGCTGTATTCTGTATAAATTAGATGCAAACGACGCAATTATTATGCGCTGCTTGTTTGCCCTGTTAAATAGCGTTGCAAAAGCTTCTCCAACTTTTTGTTCTGTTAAAGTAAAACC
>CAYJDK010000059.1:10380-10637 GCA_964368905.1 uncultured Bacteroides sp. | reverse complement strand
AGAAGAAATGGCACCGAGGATGTTTTCTTTTAACAACCCGTTTGGTGCGTGTGAACGTTGTACCGGGCTTGGCACGTTTATGCAAGTAGACCCTGAATTAATAATACCTAATAAAAATTTAACAATACGCGAGGGTGCAATTAGGGCAAGCGGTTGGTATTATGCAGAGGGCTCAATTAGCGACATGTACTATAAAGGGCTTGCAAATTTATATGGTTTTTCTTTAGATATGCCGGTTAAAGATATACCAAAAGAGG
>CAYJDK010000059.1:7478-10370 GCA_964368905.1 uncultured Bacteroides sp. | reverse complement strand
AAAGAGGGCCTTGATGCTATACTTTTTGGAACAAACGGCAAAAAGTTGAGTATGACACGTGAGAGTGAAAGAGGGTTTTCTCAATACACAAGCGAATTTGAAGGAGTAGTAAATAATTTAGAACGCAGATTTAGAGAGACAAGTTCTGAGTGGATGAAAGATGAAATTCAAAGTGTAATGACTAGTGTAACTTGCCCTGAATGTAAAGGAGCAAGGCTTAAACCTACAAGCCTTGCCGTAACAATTGGTGGCATTAATATTAGCGAATTTACAAAAATGAGCGTGCGAGAAGAAATTGATTTTGTTAAAAACAAGCTAAATTTAACACAAAGAGAAAATATGATAGCACAGGGAATTATTAAAGAAATTTGTGAACGATTGGGCTTTATGCAAAGTGTTGGGCTTGATTATTTAACACTGGCAAGAAGTGCTGCAACATTGTCTGGCGGGGAAAGCCAAAGAATTAGGCTTGCAACACAAATAGGCAGTGCGCTTGTAGGTGTGCTTTATGTGTTGGACGAGCCAAGTATTGGGTTGCACCAACGTGACAATGAAAAACTTATTAGCACATTAAAACACTTAAGAGATTTAGGTAATACATTAATTGTTGTAGAACACGACGAAGATACAATGCACCATGCAGACCATATTGTAGACATAGGGCCGGGAGCGGGAATTCATGGTGGAGAAATAGTGGCGCAAGGCACTATTGAAGACATATGCAACGAAGAAAAAAGCATAACAGGGCAATATTTAAGCGGTAAAAAGGAAATAAAAATACCTGATAAACGCCGTAAATGTAACGGACATTATATTGAAATAATTGGTGCCCAACAAAACAATTTAAAAAACGTAGATGCCAAAATTCCACTTGGTGTTTTAACTTGTGTTACAGGAATATCAGGAAGTGGAAAGTCATCACTCATTAATGAAATTTTATATAAACGTCTTGTTTCAGACGTAAACAAGGCAAGAGTAAAACCCGGTAAGCACGCAGAGATGAAAGGCGTAGAGTGGGTAGATAAAGTTATTGGTATAGATCAATCCCCTATTGGGCGCACGCCTCGCTCTAACCCGGCAACATATACAAGTGTTTTTACGGATATAAGAACATTGTTTGCACAAACACAACTTGCAAAAATGAAAGGCTATGCTGCAGGAAGGTTTAGCTTTAATGTTAAAGGCGGCAGGTGCGAAGCGTGTGAGGGCGACGGTATTATAAAGATAGAAATGCACTTTTTGCCGGATATTTACGTGCCGTGTGATGTTTGCAAAGGCTCGAGGTATAATAGAGAAACGCTTGAAATTACGTATAAAGATAAAACAATAGCAGATGTTTTGGCAATGACAGTAGAGGAAGCAAGCGTGTTTTTTGAAAATATACCTAAAATACACAGAAAAATTAAAACAATTGCAGATGTTGGACTGGGTTATATAAAATTAGGGCAAAGTGCTACAACGCTTTCCGGTGGAGAAGCACAAAGAGTAAAGCTTGCATTAGAGCTTGCAAAACGCGACACAGGGCAAACTGTGTATATTTTAGATGAACCAACAACAGGTTTACACATTGCCGATGTTCACAAACTTGTAAAAGTGCTTAATAAACTTGTTAATGCCGGCAACACTGTTATTGTTATAGAGCATAATTTAGAGTTAATAAAGTGCGCCGATTATATTATTGACCTTGGGCCGGAAGGTGGCAATGCAGGCGGGCAAATTATAGCAACCGGAACACCGGAGCAAGTTGCCAAAAACAAAAAATCTTATACAGGGCATTATTTAAAAAATGCTTTGAAAAACAGTAAAATAAAGCAAACCTAGTTTTTATTATAAAAATATTAACATTTTATGTTGAAAATACGTATATTTATGGTATAATATATAAAATTATTTGAAAGGAATTTTGCTTGAATGGATTATGTGAAGTTAATTCCTAAAAAAGATATTATTGTAGATGGGCTTTATTCCGTACATTATTTTGAATACTCCAGCACATATTATTTTGAGGGTGAAAGCCATGATTTTTGGGAATTTTTATATGTGGATAAAGGAATTGTATCAGTTACGTCTAACGACCAAGAATATACACTTAAAAAAGGGCAAATTATTTTTCATAAACCTAAAGAACACCACACTGTAAAATCTAATGGAATAGTTGCACCAAATTTAGTAGTGTGTGGTTTTTCAGCGCAGGGCGATGAAATGAAGTTTTTTGAAAATAAAATTTTAGAAGCAGCTGACGAGGAAAAAGCACTTCTTGCACGCATAGTGGAAGAGGCGGGCGATGCATTTACTACACCGCTTAATGACCCCACAACAAAAAGCCTTGATTGCAATGTGGATGCCAAAATTGGAGCACAGCAAATAATTGCAATAAGCTTAGAGCAATTATTAATAAACTTTTTGCGCAAAGATGATAATAATAAAAACCAGGTTGCAACGGGCAATTTTATAAGAAAGCATACACAAAAAGAATTTGTTGATAAAATAATTATTTACTTTGAAAATAATTTATCAAAACATTTAACGTTAGCTGAAATTTGCCGTGATAATTTAGTCGGGCGCAGCTATTTGCAAAAGAATTTCCGCGAGATAACAGGCGGAGGCGCAATGGAATACTTTGGAAAAATGAAAGTTAAAGAAGCGAAAACAATGATGAGAGAAGGCAAACATAATTTTACGGAAATTTCATCAATTTTAGGATATAATTCGATACATTATTTTTCAAGGCACTTTAAAAAAGTAACCGGAATGACACCCAGCGAATACACAGGCAGCATAAAAGTGTTATCTTCAAAATAAGTATATGCTTATAAAACAGTAAAATTATTTTGTTATTTACACTTAATTAGTAAGTGGTAAAATTAAATTACAACCTTTAAATGGCGCTGT
>CAYJDK010000059.1:5994-7468 GCA_964368905.1 uncultured Bacteroides sp. | reverse complement strand
TATAGTGGCAGAACGGAGAATATTATTATGGCTATTTTAGTTAGTGGCGGAGCGGGTTATATTGGCACACATACATGTGTTGAACTTATTAAATCAGGGTATAAAGTTATAATTGCAGATAATTTTTCAAACTCTAGTGAAGAGGCGATAAGAAGAGTTGAAAAAATAACAGGACAAAAAATTGAATATTATAATGTTGACTTGTGTAACGAGAAAAAAACTGATGAACTGTTTGCTAAAAACAGTGACATTGAAGCTGTTATACATTTTGCGGCATTAAAAGCAGTAGGCGAGAGTGTTTCAAAACCACTTGAATACTACGATAATAACTTGCAAAGTTTGTTGAATGTATTAAAATGCATGAGAAAACACGGCGTTAAAAATATTGTGTTTTCTTCTTCTGCAACTGTTTACGGAGACCCTGCCAGCGTGCCTATTAACGAGGAGTTCCCGCTTTCAACTACAAACCCTTACGGGACAACAAAACTATTTAGCGAGAGAATTTTAACAGACATTTGCGCGGCAGATAAAACATTGAATGTTGCACTTTTACGTTATTTTAACCCAATAGGTGCACATGAAAGCGGCCTTATAGGAGAAGACCCTAACGGAATACCTAACAACTTAGTGCCATACATAGCAAAAGTTGCCATTGGCAATTTAAAAGAGGTGCACGTTTTTGGTAACGATTACAATACACCTGACGGCACCGGCGTGAGAGATTATATACATGTGGTTGACCTTGCAACAGGCCACGTTGCAGCACTTAAAAAGCTTGCACAAAATTGCGGTTTGTTTATTTGTAATTTAGGCACAGGCAGGGGATATAGCGTTATTGAAGTGATAAAAGCATACGGCAAAGCATGCGGAAAAGAGTTGCCATACGTTATAGACCCACGCAGACCGGGAGACATTGCCGAATGTTATGCAGACCCTAAAAAGGCATTAAACGAATTAGGATGGAAGGCCGTTTATGGTATAGATGACATGTGTGAATCCAGCTGGAAATGGCAAAGCGAAAACCCGGACGGTTACAATAATTAGTTTGTTGTGGTTTTGTGCTCTTTTAAATAATTATTAACTGTATAAAATATTTGTTTGCTTAATAATATTACTCCAATTAAGTTTGGCACTGCCATTAAGCCGTTGCATGTGTAACTAACGATAAAAACAATATCAAGTTGCATGTTTCAACAAAATGGTATAAAAAACACAAAAAACAACGTGTATAATTTGCGAGACTTTGCACCAAATAAATACTCCATTGCGAGTGAGCCGTTGTAGCCGGAACTTAAAAGTGTTGAAAATGCAAATAGTGTAATTGCTATGCATAAAAAAACGCTACCTATTGTTCCAAACCCATGTTCAAAAGCTTTTGCGGCTAGTGCTGCGCCGTTTTCGCCGGAATTTAGTGCGCCGCTAACAAGTATACAAAGTGCAGTTAATGTGCACATTACAATTGTATCAATAAATA